>CAJCHX010000582.1 GCA_903970215.1 Acidobacteriaceae bacterium | reverse complement strand
CCACTGGGAGCCGATCTACTGCAACTACCCGAGCAGCTTCGGACCGATACCTCCGATCGGCGCACCCCCGCTCGACGCGATCATCCGACCGAGCTACGCCGAATCCGTCCAGGCCGGGATCAAGGACGTGATCGGAATCATCAACGCCCACCCGGGACGCACCTTCGCACTCCTCGGCTACAGCCAAGGCGCCGAAGTCATCTCCAACGTCGCCCGCGAGCTGGTCTCCGGATCACTGCAACACCGACGAAAGGATGTCCTGTGGGGCCACACCTTCGGCAACCCCTGCCGTGGGAAAGGACGCACCTTACACCAAGGACCGGTGCAGCCCGGCAGCGGCATTGCCGAGTTCAACCTCACCAACACGGGGCCCATCGACTGGTTCGACTACGTCAACCCGGGTGATATGTGGGCCACCGTCGACCACCCGAACAGCTACATCGACGAGGTCTACCGAACGGCGATCCACCTGGGCATCAACCCGCTTGAGATCGCGCAGTTCATCGTCACCGGGCTACAGGACACCGGAATCGTGGGCAAGATCATCGGCGACGGCCTCACCGACCCCATCGGAACGGCCATCCGGCTGACGCTGTCCATCGCCCAGGCCACCGAGTTCTACGCCAAGGGCACGAAGCCGCACACGACGTACGACACAGCGCCGATCCTCGGCCGGATGACGGCAGTGCAGCACTCGCGCAACCACCTGAACTACTGGGGCGCTCGCCGATAGCGTGAAGAACCGACCTCCGCACACCCGATGCCGGGTGTGCGGAGGCTTGGTTTCATCGTCGGCGCGGAATGCAGTCCACCACACCCGGATTCTGCCTCGGCTTGCAGTACGGAATCCGCTGCTGGGGAACCCACGGGGACGAACTCCCTGGTCCTCCGAAACACACCACGTCGACCCCACACACGTCCCCGGGCAAGCCACGCTGCGGATGCGTGCCGCGGTAGGTCGCATAGGGAGGTACCCACCTAGCACCGGGAGAGCAACCATCTGTCGACTTTTCCGTCGGCCAACAGATCATCAAGTAGTGGTCGCTGTAATGCAGGCGTGCCGGCCCGGTCGGATCCACATCCCAGTTCGTTCCAGGCGCCGCCCACTTGAACGGCTTCCCATAGTTGTCCGGGCCCGTGTACCAGAAGTTGTAGTCCCGCGGCGGAACCCCAGGACGTGGGGGCCTCGGAGCATGCGGCCGCCGCACAGGCGCACGCTTCGCCCAAGGCTTGACCGCATGGGCCCGCTTCACCGGCGGCTTCACCACATACTCACGCTGCACCGCACCAACCGGCCCAGACGGCGCCGGCGCCGCACTGACCGGACCCGCGGCGACAGTCCCCGTCGCCAACACCCCCACCGCCAACACGCCAGCGCCGACACCCCGCCGCAGCCCCGCCATACGCGATCCCATCATTCTCCTACACTCCTCAAGTGGTCGATCTGTCCGATAGACATCGGTATGCCCGTCTTGAGCGTTACAACGAGTTGTGCATCACTCATGATCATCGAGCGGGACACGGCATCGTCGCCCGAACCAGAGGCCGACTATCCCCTGGGCCCACGCATCACGCACATGTTGAGCCACGAGGACCGCTCACCCGGCTTGCAGTACCGATCCCTGGCCTTGAACATCCCCGGCGACGAATAGCAGCGAACGTCAACGCCGCACACGTCTCCACGCAACCCCTGCTGCCGATGCTTACCGCGATAGATCGCGTACGGCGGAACCCACCGAGGACCTCCGGCGCAATCCTCGGTCGCAGGCTTCTCCGTAGGCCAACAGATATTGAGGCTGTACGTGCTGAAATGCCAACGGGCAGGCCCCGTCGGAGCTATCTCCCAATCAGTACCCGGCGCCGCCCACTTGAACGGCTTCCCGTAATTCGACGGCCCCGTGTACCAGAAGTTGTAATCCCGCGGCGGCTGCCCATGCCCCACCGGCGGCCGCGGCTTCGCCGCACTCACCGGACCCGCAGCGACGGTCCCCGTCGCCAACACGCCCACCGCCGACACGCCAGCGCCGACACCCCGCCGCAGCCCCGCCATACGCGATCCCATCATTCTCCTTCACTCCTCAAGTGGTCGATCTGTCCGATAGACATCGGTATGCCCGTCTTATGCGTTACAACGCGTTGTGTATCACTGGAAGTCGTCGAGCGTCGCAGCTACCGCGGCGCGGCGCTTCGCACCGTCCGGGACGGCGGTGTAGATCTGCGTCGTCGCGACAGATGCATGCCCGAGCAACTCCTGAACTGCGCGGATGTCGCGGTCGGCGCGATAGGCGGCGCTGGCGAACCGGTGCCGCAGCGTGTGGCACGTCCACCCGGCCGGAAGGGCGCGCGAGACGAGCTTGCCGACATGCGCGGGCGAGAGGTGGCCGTCGATCTGCCCCGGGAAGGTCCAGCCGGCCCCGCACGCGAGGATCTGTTCGGCCAACGCATCCGTGATCGGCACGAGGCGCTCGCGGTCGCCCTTGCCGAGCACCCGCAGCGCGAAGCCCTCGGGCCCGCGTTCCACGCGGTCGCCGCGGACCGTCGCGATCTCGGAGCGGCGCAGTCCCGAGCAGGCACCGAGCGCGATCATCAGGCGGGTTCGAACGGGGGCGTCGAGCACAGCACGCCGGATCGTCGACTCCGGACACGGACGGGGCTGACCGACGTGGGCACGGACACGCGGCAGGACCGCGGCCGGGTCGTCGACCCGACGTCCGGTGGCCTGTAGCCAACCGAAGAAGACCCGTAGCGAGGTCTGTGCGGTACGCCGCGTGTTGGGCTTCCAGTCGTCGCGCGCGAGCCAACCCACCAGATCGTCGACTGTGACGCCCGCGGGTCCTCGACACATCGCTTCGGCGAGCGCGCAGAGGTGATAGCTGCGCAGCCCGCGAGTAGTGGCAGGCCGCCCGATGGCGACTAGATACTGGTTGAATTCGGCGAGCACTCGGGCCCATTCGAATCGAATACGCATATCGGACATATAGCCATGAACCGTTGAGGTCGTTACGGTGTGACCGCAGGCACACTTCCGCTGATAACGGGTCTGGGCTGCTCAGAGCGGCGGCGTGACCCGGCAGCGGAACTGAACCCCTCAGGCCGGCGCACCATCCATGTCGCCGAACAACGAGACGACCGACCGAGAACCCCCGGCCCGCTTCGCGCGGTACATCGCGACGTCTGCGTCGTGCTGGAGTGCATCGAACGAGACCGCGCCACAGGGTGCTGCGGCGAGACCGACGCTGGAGGTGACCAGCGGATCGTCCGACCGGAACAGCCGCAACACACACCGCTCCGCCAGTCGCTGCGCCGCATGCACACCATTGACGGTCGCCACCACCACGAACTCGTCGCCCCCGGTCCGCGCTACGACACCGTCGGCGGCGGCCTCGCTGAGTCGCTGCGCCGCGGCGGTGAGCAGGGTGTCACCGAAGGCATGACCACGCTCGTCGTTGAGCACCTTGAACCCGTCGAGATCGACCACCGCCACCGCGATCCAGTCCCGGTGCGTCCTGCGGGCCGCCATCGTCGCCGCATACCGGTGAAGCCCGCGCCGGTTCAGCAGTCCGGTGAGCGGATCACGCTGGGAGTCGCCGGCGATGCGGTACGCCGCGGCCCGTCCGCCCTCCACGACCGCCTGGATCACCACGGGCACGGCGACAACCGTGGTCAATGCCGGGGCGATGTAGATGTACAGGATCAACAGCGACTCGTGGTCTCGGGCGACCGCCCAGACCGTGAAGCCCGCGATGAGTACCACGCAGAAGGCGCAGTGCAGCGACAGGATCCGCCACCCCAGCAGGAATCCGACATAGACGCCGATCATGCTCATGTGGATCGTCGCGCAGAGCCGAGCCTCTGGTCGCGACAGCACCGCCGCGTCTATGGCGACTCCCAGATCAGCCCAGATCACGAACGCGATCGCCCATCGATGATCGGGCCACGGTCGCGTGACCCACAGTGCTCCGACCACGAGACTGCTGACGAGGACGACGGCGTGGAGCGTCCGCAGGACGGGCCCTTTCGGGCCGTACGGGTGGAACTGCATCACAGCACCCAATGCCGCGATCGACAGGCACATGACGCAGAGCGCCCAGCGGAGCAGATTCAGCGGCCAGCCCAGCCAGTCCAACGCCTCGGTGGAGAACCGGTACTCGCGGGCGCCCGCAGTCCGCCAGCGCCTCGCGTCGAAGAGGCTGTGCACGGCGCGGGCCGGTGTGTTGCGGCCCCTCGGCCGGCGTCCGACGTGCCCAGACCCCGTCATGGAAGGATCCTAGGCGCCCGAAAGGCCACGATGCTCGTCACATCGCGCGGCGCGGTTTCAGCGCGTCGCGCGCTGACCTCGTAGACTGACCACACCGCGTCGTCGTCTCTGTGGATACGGCTGTGTCCATGTGTATACGGACATGCCCCTAGAGAAGCGAACGCTGCCGGAAGTCACTCGAGGTGGGGTTAGACAACGATGATCCAGGGCCGTTCCGTGTCTCGTCGATTCGCTGCGGCGTTGGTCGTGCTGGGCACGGCCGTCGCATCCACGACGGCATGCACCATAGGTGCCAACAACGCGCTGCCGCTGCCTGCGAAAGACGCGAAGATCACCGATTCGACGCCGTTCACCGACCTGCTGCGACCGCAGATCACATCGTCGGTCCGGGACAAGTCGGTCAGCGTCCAGCCGGGATTGCCGGTCAAGGTGTCCGTCAACGGCGGAGCGTTGACCAAGGTCGTGTTGACCAACGCCGACGGGAAGGTCGTCGCCGGCACCACGGGCCCGGACGGCCGCACCTGGCAGAACACCGAGCCGCTCGGCTACGACAAGCAATACACCCTGCAGGTGGAGGCCGACGGGATCGGTGGCGTCAACGTAGCCGACCAGACCTTCACCACCTTGTCCCCCACCGACACCACCGCGGCGTACTTCACCACGCCGGACAACGCTGTGGTCGGCGTCGGCCAGACCGTGGGCG
>CAJCHX010000581.1 GCA_903970215.1 Acidobacteriaceae bacterium | reverse complement strand
GAGGCCGCGGGGCCGCGAGATGTGCCGGAGTTGCTCGAACCGCTGTAGCCGCCGAGGCTGCTCGAACCGCCGGAGCCGTTGGAGCCTGAATCGCCCGTGCTGCCGGGACTACTCGACCCGTTGGAGCGGCCGCACGAGCCGGCCACCGGATCGCACTGGTGGTTGCTCGAGCCGCCGCCGTTCCGGTGGTCCCCGAAGCCATACAGGCTGCCCGGATCCCAGCCGGTGAGGGTCGCGGCGAGCGTGAGCGTCACCGTCGCCGCGATGCCGAATATCTTGGAGTCGGCTGTGAACATCGCAACCCCGATTCCCCACGGTGGGAAGACGATCGTCTCGCCATTCGACGTTACTGCGAACCGATCTCGCGACCGGGGCCTGGCAGGATCTCGGTGGCGAATCGTCAGCTGCACCACAGGTACGGCATTCTGGCGTCGCCGGGGTGTGTCGGGGGCCCGCACTAGACTGCCGGTGTGACCGCACCGAACGCCTCCGCCCCCGCCCCGGCCGGTACCGGCGCCGTCGAGGACGCAGCCGAGCGCCCCACGATGCTGCTGATCGACGGGCACTCGATGGCGTTTCGGGCCTTCTTCGCCCTGCCTCTCGACGGCGGCAAGTTCCGGACGTCGTCGGGGCAGGCGACCAACGCCGTGTACGGGTTCACGGCGATGCTGATCAACCTGCTCAAGGAGGAGAAGCCCGGTTACGTGGGCGCGGCGTTCGACGTATCCCGGCAGACGTTCCGCAGCGAGATGTTCCCGGAGTACAAGGCGCAGCGGTCTGCGGCGCCGGACGACTTCAAGGGCCAGGTGGACGTGACCAAGGATGTGCTGGGCGCCATGGGCATCCCGGTGATGGCCAAGGAGGGGTACGAAGCGGACGACATCATCGCCACGATGGCGACGCGAGCCCAGGCGCAGGGGTTTCGGGTGCTCATCGTGACGGGTGACCGCGACGCGCTGCAACTGGTCAACGACCAGGTCACCGTCCTCTACCCGCGCAAGGGCGTGTCCGATCTGACGCGGTTCACCCCCGTCGCGGTCGAGGAGAAGTACGGCCTGACGCCCGAGCAGTACCCCGATTTCGCCGCACTGCGCGGCGACCCCTCGGACAACCTCCCCGGTATCCCGGGAGTGGGCGAGAAGACCGCGACCAAATGGATCCAGCAATACGGCGGCCTGGAGAACCTCGTACTCCACGTGGACGAGGTGAAGGGGAAGGTGGGCGACAACCTCCGCGAGCACCTCGCGAGTGTTCAGCTCAATCGGCAGATCACTGAGATGGTCCGTGACCTCGAGTTGCCGTTCACGCCCCACGAACTCGCCCTGCAGCCGTGGGACCGAGATGCGATCCACCGACTGTTCGACGACCTCGAGTTCCGGGTGCTGCGGGACCGGATCTTCACCGACCTCACGTCGACCGAGCCCGAGGTCGACGAGGGCTTCGACATCTCGGGTGGGGTCGTGCCCGCCGGCACCGTCGGCGCGTGGCTGGACGCGCACGCGCGTACCGGGGCGCGACACGGGCTCGGCGTAGTCGGCCCGGAGGTGGTGGTCGACGGTGACGTCGAGGCGGTGGCGATAGCCGCGTCCGACGGCGAGGGCGGGTACATCGCCACCGCGTCGCTGACTCCCGAGGACGAGGCTGCGCTGGGTGCGTGGCTTGCCGACGCCGGAGAGCCGAAGGCGGTGCACGGCGCCAAGTGGGCCATGCATGCCTTGCACGCCCGCGGATGGGAGCTGGGCGGGCTCACCTCTGATACCGCGATCGCCGCCTATCTGGTGCGGCCCGGGCAGCGCAGTTTCAATCTCGACGACCTGTCGCTGCGCTATCTCAAGCGAGAGCTGCGAGTGGAGGGCGACGGGGGCGGCGACCCTCAGTTGTCGTTGCTGGACGACCCCGACACCGTCGATGCCGATAGAGCTCGTGAGCAGCTCCTGCGCGCGCGGGCCGTGGTGGACCTCGCGGCCGCTCTCGATACCGAGCTCGCCGAGATCGAGTCGCTCCCGCTCCTCGAGGAGATGGAACTACCTCTGCTGCAGGTGCTTTCGGTGATGGAGGAGACCGGTATCGCGGTCGACGTAGCCCACCTCGAGGGGCTCGCAAGCGACTTCGGTGACCGGATTCGCGCGGCCGAGGCTGCGGCGTTCGAGCAGATCGGTGAACAGATCAACCTGGGGTCGCCCAAGCAGCTCCAGGTGGTGTTGTTCGACAAGCTCGACATGCCCAAGACGAAGAAGACCAAGACGGGCTACACCACCGACGCCGACGCGCTGGAGGGGTTGTACGAGAAGACCGAGCACCCGTTCTTGAGATACCTGCTCGAGCACCGCGACGCCACCAGGCTCAAGGTGACCGTCGAGGGCCTCTTGAAATCCGTTGCGCACGATGGACGTATCCACTCCACGTTCAACCAGACGGTGGCGGCCACGGGGCGCCTGTCGTCCACCGAGCCGAACCTGCAGAACATCCCCGTCCGCACCGACGCGGGCCGCCGGATTCGGCACGCGTTCGTGCCCGGCTCCGGCTTCGAGACCCTGATGACCGCCGACTACAGCCAGATCGAGATGCGGATCATGGCGCACCTGTCCGGCGATGCGGGCTTGATCGAGGCGTTCAACGCCGGTGAGGACCTGCACAACTTCGTGGGTTCGCGGGCCTTCGGAGTGCCGATCGACGAGGTGACCCCGGATATGCGCCGCAGGGTCAAGGCCATGTCGTACGGGCTGGCGTACGGGTTGTCGGCGTTCGGGCTCGCGGCGCAGCTGAAGATCTCCCGCGAGGAGGCGAAGGACCAGATGGAGGCGTACTTCGCCAGGTTCGGCGGGGTACGTGACTACCTGCAGCACGTGGTCGTGGACGCCACCCGGAAGGAGTACACCGAGACCATCTTCGGCCGGCGGCGGTACCTGCCTGACTTGACCAATACCAACCGTATGCGACGCGAGTCGGCCGAGCGGATGGCGCTCAACGCGCCCATTCAGGGCAGCGCCGCCGACATCATCAAGGTGGCGATGATCGGTGTGCAGACGGCGTTGCGCGATAGGGGCCTGCGGTCCCGGATGTTGCTGCAGGTGCACGACGAGCTGGTGTTCGAGGTGGCCGACGGCGAACGCGACGAACTCGAGATCCTGGTGCGGCAGGAGATGGGGCACGCGATCGAGTTGTCCGTTCCGCTCGATGTGTCCGTCGGCTACGGGCGGAGTTGGGACGAGGCGGCGCACTGACCCACGTCCACCCGCGGCTGCGGAACGGCCCGCGGATTGCAAGACTGGACAGGTGTTCACTGTGGGATTCGACCTCGACATGACCCTGATCGACACATCGGAGCGCATCCTCCGGGCCGGCGGCCTCGCGTTCGCCGATCTCGGCTTCCAGATCGATCGCAACGCGATGGTGCCCTACCTCGGGGTGCCGATGGCCGACGTCGCGGCCGAACTCGTGCCGGGAATCGATACCGCTGCCTTCATGCGCCGGTATCGAGGGCACTACGACGGCGATACGGAGACCGCGGTCCCGGTCATGCCCGGCGCGCGGGAACTGCTGGCCGAGATCCGGCGGCGGGGCGGTTCGAGCGTCGTCGTCTCCGCGAAGCAACAGGCTGCTGCGGTGCGTGCGGTCGCGGATGCCGATTTGGCCGAGCTGGTCGGTTCCGTGCGCGGGGACCTGTTCGGGGAGCGCAAGGGCGAGGCCCTGCACGATCTCGATGATCTCGTCGCATACATCGGTGACCACCTCGAGGACGCGAACGCCGCCGCCGCAGCCGGGTGCCCGTTCATCGGGGTCACCACCGGGGTGTTCGCACACGAGGAGCTCCGCACGGCGGGGGCCGCACTGACCTGCGCAGACCTCCGCGAGGTGATCGAGTGGCTCGACGCCCACTGCATTGTGACAACTCCCACAGTAACCACCTAATGCATTGGGCAGACATTAGCGACGTGGTCCGACAACGTTGGACGAGTGGCACGTGAGGAGAGGGCGCTCGAGTGGGGGACGTACGGCGACTCCCTAGCGAACCGGCTGGTCACGTTGCGGAAGGCGCGGGGCTTCACCCAGGATGCGCTCGCTGACCGCGCGGGTGTGCATCGCAATCAGGTGTCGAACATCGAGCGGAACGTCAGCTCGGGAGACCGCAGCGCGGACCCGCACATGTCGACGATCTACTCACTGGCAGCCGCGCTCGACGTGCCGCCGGCCCTGCTGCTGCCCGACGTGGACAAGCGCGTCGCAGTGCGCTCGGCCGAACAGGAGTCGATGGCGGCGCTGTCGAAGGTCGAGACCGAGTTGCGCGAGCTGATCGCGCGGGAACAGGGGCGTCACGACGGCGACTCGGGTGGCTCGTCACTGCGGGGTTGACCCCGCAGAGCCGGCCCCAGCGGCCTGCCCTGCCCTGCCCAGCGCCTGCCCTGCCCAGCTCCGACCCTGCCCAGCGCCTGCCCGCTACAGACCACAGACACGAAACGCCGCCCCGAGGGACGGCGTTCGCGGATCGAGCCGATCGGTCAGTGGCCGGCCGGGTACTGATTGCAGGTCTCGTACGCGGTGCGGACGGTGTTCTCGATGTCGGCCTCCTGGCCGACCATCTGCAGACTGGTCGCCGAGCCGCGCAGGACCAGACCGACCAGCTGCGCGCTGCGCGACGCAGGATCGGCGGCGACGATGTCGGAGAAGGTCTGCGGGCCGCCCGCAGCGTCCTGCAGACGCTGGTACAGCCCTGGTGCCACGTGATTCATCGCGCCTCGGACCTGACCGACGGTGCATGACGTTCCGGGGACGTGGCGGGCGAGGTCGAGCTGGCCCAGCTTGGCACCCGGACCGGGAGTCGGGGCCGGTGCGGCCGACGCGACGGGCGCCGCGATCAGTGCCGCGACGCCGAG
>CAJCHX010000580.1 GCA_903970215.1 Acidobacteriaceae bacterium | reverse complement strand
CCGTCCTCATCATCGCCTGCCCCTGCGCGCTCGGCCTCGCGACACCCACGGCCCTGCTGGTCGGCACGGGGCGCGGCGCGCAGTTGGGCATCCTCATCAAAGGCCCCGAGGTGCTCGAATCCACCCGTCGCGTGGATACCGTCCTGCTGGACAAGACCGGCACCCTGACGTCCGGCGAGATGACGGTGGCGAGCGTGGTCGCCCTTCCCGGAGAGGACGAGGCGCACGTGCTGGCGATCGCCGGCGCCGTCGAAGCGGGTTCCGAGCATCCGATCGGCCGCGCGATCGCGCGCTCCGCCGCGGCGCAGGCCCCGCTCACGGCGGTCGACGGCTTCACCAGCCTTCCGGGAATGGGCGTTGCGGGCACCGTCGGCAGGCACGCAGTGGTGGCCGGCAGACCTGCGTTGCTCACTGCGCGCGGATTCGGCCTCGACGACACGCTGCACGCGGCCGTGAACGCTGCCGAGGCCTCGGGTCGGACCGCGGTCGCAGTCGGCTGGGACGGACGCGCGCGCGGAGTGGTCACGGTGGCGGACACGGTGAAGCCGGGTGCGGCCGAGGCCGTCGCGCGGCTAGCAGCGATGCGCCTACACCCGATGCTCGTGACCGGCGACAACGAACGCGCGGCCCGCACGGTGGCGGCGGCGGTCGGGATAGCCGCCGTCGACGTGGCCGCCGGCGTCCTGCCGGACGGCAAGGTGGCCGTGGTACGCAGATTGCAGGACGGCGGCGCAGTGGTCGCGATGGTGGGCGACGGCGTGAACGATGCCGCCGCCCTCGCACTCGCCGACCTCGGCATAGCGATGGGGACCGGTTCGGACATAGCCATCGAGGCGGGCGACATGACCATCGTGAACGGCGACCCGCGCACCATCGCCGACGCCATCAGGCTCTCTCGCCGCACGCTCGGCGTGATCCGCGGCAATCTGTTCTGGGCGTTCGCCTACAACGTGGCCGCACTACCACTCGCGGCACTCGGTCTGCTGAACCCGATGCTCGGCGGCGCTGCAATGGCCCTGTCATCGCTGTTCGTGGTCGGCAACAGCCTCACCCTCCGCCACTTCCGCCCCAGCCGCACTCGTCCAGGAGAATGATGAGCGAGCAACATCACCCGAATCCTTCGGAGCCGCTCGGAGATGCGCCCGCACACGACCCGCGCGGACACGGCTACATCCAGGACAAGGACGAGTACCTCAAACGCCTGCGGCGGATCGAGGGTCAGGCCCGTGGCCTGCAGCGGATGGTCGAGGAGGAGAAGTACTGCATCGACATCCTCACCCAGGTCTCCGCGATGACGCGGGCGCTGCAAGCGGTGGCACTCGGCCTGCTCGAGGATCACATGAGCCACTGCGTGGTGGACGCAGCCCGGGCTGGAGACGATGCGGCGACACAAGCGAAGGTCAAGGAGGCCACCGACGCCATCGCCCGGTTCGCACGGTCGTGACGCGCGTGTTAACCAATCTGCACTCGATCGCGGCGATGTGACGCTACATTGAGAGAGTCCCGGTTGTGAGCCACTTCTCACACGCGGCGACACCTCACCCCTCACCGACACCCGCCCGGACCACCAACTCCGGGCGGGTGCCATGGTTCGGGGCCCCGGAGCGGGCTTCCGGCCGGCGCTCCGATCAGCAGCCGTTCCGCGCGCCATACCGTCCCGCTGGCTGCGATGTCATGACCAGTCGCCCTAAGGCACGATATTTCGGACTCTGGTCCGGACACTCCCCTGTGAGTGTGGTGAACGTGTGGCAGGTTCGCTAACTTTAATTCGCACACCACCGGCCTTAGGAGTTTGAATTGAATACGAAGTTCCGCTCGATCGCCCTCGCTGCCGCAGCAATCGCCGTGACCGCCTCGGCTGCGACCGCGTGCTCGCAGGCCAAGGACGCAGTCAGCAGCGCGACCGCCGCCGCAGGTAGCGCCGCCGCGCAGGCCACCGCCGCCGTGGGCAGCGCGGCCTCCAAGGCAACTGAAGCCGCGGGTAGCGCCATCGCCGGCGCGACCAGCGCCGCGGGTTCCGCCGTCAACGGCGTGACCGGCGCGGGCGGCTCCGCCGTCAAGGGCACCAACGAGAGCGCCCCCGTCGTCGCCTCCACCGAGGTCACCGACGAGAACGGCCAGAAGATCGCGATCACCAACGCCCCGATCCTCGCGGAGTGGGCCAAGTACGGCTACGCGTCCGGCCACCTGGGCGGCCCGCTCGGCCCGGTCGCCCCGCTGCCCGACGGTCACGGCAAGTTCCTCACCCTCAAGGGCGGCACCATCTACTGGAGTGAGGCCTCGGGTGCGCACGTGGTGCACGGCGCCATCGGCGACAAGTGGGGAACCCTCGGTCACGAGCGCGGCAAGCTCGGCTACCCCACCAGCGACGAGGTGGACGCGCCCGACGGCACCATCACGCAGAAGTACGAGCACGGCGAGATCACCTTCAAGGATGGCGAGACCACCGTCACCTACAGCTGAGCGCAGCGCTGCGCTGGACGCGGCGGCCTGACGAGAAGCGAGCACCCTCCCACCGGTCCGACCAGGTGGGAGGGTGCTTGTCGTTCGGAGCCCGGTGAGGCTACGCGTCCGCGGCCGCGAACCGGGACAGCGCGAGCAGTCGCGAGGTGGCGCGCAGGTACTTCTTGCGATAGCCGCCCGTCAGCATCTCCTCCGTGAAGATCTGGTCGAGCTTGGCACCGGACACCAGCACCGGGATGGACGCATCGTAGAGACGGTCGGCGAGCACCACGAGCCGCAATGCGACCGTCTGGTCGGGCGCCGGGTGCACGCCCGAGATGCACACCTTGGACACCCCCTGCACCAATTGCTTGTACCGCGACGGGTGCAGCTTGCTCAGGTGTGCACAGAGCGCGTCGAAATCGTCGAGGGTGGCGGTGGGGTCCGCCGCGGCGATCGCGTTCAGCTCGGCGTCGGTGAGCGGGTCCGGCGCCGGAGGCATGTCACGGTGCCGGTAGTCCGGGCCGTCCACCCGCACCGTCTGGAACACGGACGACAGTTTGTTGATCTCCCGCAGGAAGTCCTGGGCGGCGAACCGTCCCTCGCCCAGCTGTCCGGGCAGCGTGTTCGACGTGCACGCGATGGATACGCCACGGGCGGCCAGGTCGGTGAGGAGCCGCGACATCACCATCGTGTCGCCCGGGTCGTCGAGTTCGAACTCGTCGATACACAGCACTGAATGGCCCGACAGGTACTCCACACACTGGTTGAACCCCAGAGCGCCCACCAGGTGGGTGTATTCGACGAAGGTGCCGAACGCCTTGGGCTCGGCCACGCTGTGGAAGATCGACGCCAGGAGGTGGGTCTTGCCGACACCGAAGCCGCCGTCCAGGTATAGGCCGACGCCGTGCACAGGCTGGCTCTTGCGCCCGAACAGGCTCCGCTTGCTGGCAGCCTTCCTGAGCTTGTTCACCTCGTCGACGAATTCCCTCGCCGCCTGCACCGCGGCCGCCTGGCTCGGCTCGTCGGGGTCCGGGATGTAGCTCTCGAAGCTCACCTCGTGGAACATCTCCGGCGGAACCAGTTGCTCCACCATCTGCTCGGGCGTCACCGTCGGGTTGCGGTCGACGAGATGCAGTGTCATGGAGTGAGGATATCCGCAGCTGAAGTAGCCATTCCCGGCGGGCCGCCCCGCGTAGGGTCATCGACGTGAGCGTCCTCGAACCGCTCGGCGACGACGCCGAACTCGCCCGGCGCTACGCGCATCCCGAGGCCGACGGCCGCGCGTATGTGCGGAGCTCGATGATCGGTTCGCTCGACGGGGCGGCGACGGTGCCGGACGCCGACGGTGGCGCCCGGTCGGGCGGCTTGGGCGGCGACGGCGACCGGCGTGTGTTCACGTGTCTGCGGGCCGCGGCTGACGTAGTCCTCGTGGGCGCCGGCACCGTGCGCGCCGAGAACTACGGAACGCCGGACCACCCGGTGCTGGCGATCATCACCGGCGGTGGACTGGCGCCCACCCCTCGACTCTTCCCAGCGGGCGGGCCGCGGCCGCTGGTCTATGTGCCCGACGGGGTCGTGGCCCCCGAACTGGTCGCCGCGGGCGCTGTCGTCGTCGCCGCGGGCGGTCCCGGTGCGTCCGGGTCCGGCGGAGTCGATCCCGCACGAGTCCTCGCCGACCTCTACGAGCGTGGCCTGCGCCGCGTGCTGGCCGAGGGCGGTCCTGGCCTGCTCGGCCAGCTCGTCGCGGCCTCGCTGCTCGACGAGTACTGCCTGACGATCGCGCCGCGAGTGGTCGGCGGAACAGGCAAGCGCCCCACCGCCGGCCCGGCCGCACCCACGGACCGCTGGGACCGGCTCCACCTGCTGACCGACGACGACGGCTATCTCTACGGGCGGTGGCGCGTGCGCCGGTAGCGTGCGGGCCGAGGTCTCTTCGGGCGGTGGCGCGTGCGCCGGTAGCATGCGGGCCGAGGCCTCTACGGGCGGTGGCGCGTGCGCCGCTAGCGTGCGGGCCGAGGTTAGGGTGGGGCGCATGCGCCCGC
>CAJCHX010000579.1 GCA_903970215.1 Acidobacteriaceae bacterium | reverse complement strand
GACGCCGACCGTGGCGATCTCCGGCCGGGTGAAGATGGCGGACGCCACCGTCTTCAACTTGATCGGCGAGACCCCCTCGCCCAGAGCGTGATACATGGCGACGCGCCCCTGCATAGCGGCCACCGACGCGAGGGGGAACACCCCCGTGCAGTCACCCGCCGCATAGATACCGGGGACCTTCGTGCGCGAGACGCGATCGACCGGGAGGTAGCCGCCCTTGTCGAGCTCGAGGCCGACCTCTTCCAAGCCGATGCCCGACGTGTTCGGGATGGAGCCGACCGTCATCAGGCAATGCGAGCCGGCTACCGTGCGCCCGTCGGTGAGGGTCACCAAGATCCCGTCGTCGGTGCGTTCCACCTTGTTCGCATAGGCCTTCTTCAAGAGCGTCACACCGCGATCGACCAGGGCGTCCTCGAGCACCAGCGCGGCGTCCTCGTCCTCGCCCGGCAGCACCCGGTCGCGCGAGCTGACCAGTGTGACCTTGATCCCCAACTCGGTGTACGCGTGCACGAACTCAGCGCCGGTGACACCCGAGCCCACCACCACAAGATGACTGGGCAGCTCCTCGAGGTCGTACAGCTGCCGCCACGTGAGGATGCGCTCGCCGTCCGGGCGGGCCGAGTCCAGCACTCGGGGCGCCGCACCGGTGGCGACCAGCACCACGTCGGCGTCGAGCGTCACCTCGCCGCCGGACGGAGTGGTCACCTGAACCGTGTGCTGCGCCATACCCGGGCTGCACGCGGTCAGCGCCGCACGCCCGGAGAGGATGCGCACGCCCTCGCCGATCAGCCGGGCGCGGATGTCGGCGGACTGCGCCGCGGCCAGGTTCTTGACCCGGTTGTGGATCAGCGCCACGTCGATCTCCACCTCATCGAAGTGCAGGTCGATCCCCAGGTCGATGGCGCGACGGGTCTCCGTCCGGATGCCCGTCGACGCGATGAACGTCTTCGATGGCACGCAGTCGTACAGCACGCACGCCCCGCCCATCCCGTCCGACTCGACCACGGTCACGTCGCCGCCATGCGCCACAGCGACCAGCGCCGCCTCGTATCCCGCCGGCCCACCACCCATGATCACGATGTTCGTCATGGGTTGAACGGTATCGGTTGACGTCGCGGGACGGGCGACGACGGGGATCGCCACTCCGTAGCTTCGCTCGCCCGTGTCGATTCCCCCGTCGCCTTGCTCGCCCGTGTCGATTCCCCCGTCGCCTCGCTCGCCCGTGGCCGCTAGAGTGCGTCTCGTGCCCATCTACGCCGCGTATGGCTCCAACATGCATCCCGAACAGATGGCGGAGCGTGCACCCCACTCCCCGATGTCGGGGACCGGATGGCTACACGGCTGGCGGCTGACCTTCGGTGGCGGCGACATCGGCTGGGAGGGTGCGCTCGCCACCGTCACCGAGGATCTGGACGACCCGGAGGCCAAAGTCTTCGTGGTCCTCTACGACGTGACCAACGAGGACGAGTCGTCGCTCGACCGGTGGGAGGGCTCCGAACTGGGTATCCACCGCAAGGTCAAGGCCCGCGTCGACCTGATCGGAGGCGGTTCCACCCTCGCGTGGCTGTACGTGCTCGACGCGTTCGAGGGCGGGTTACCGTCGGCCCGATACCTCGGCGTGATGGCCGATGCCGCCGAGATCGCCGGGGCCCCCCAGGACTACGTCCTGGCGCTGCGTACGCGCGAGTCCCGCAACGTCGGGCCCGGGCCCGGGCCGATGGCCGACTGACAGCGAGAGCCCCCGAAAACGACCACTGAGCGGCGCTCACCCGAACTCACGCGGTCGTACGCCGCTCAGTGGTCGATTCCAGGGACCGATCTCTGGGCGAGTCCGGATCAGGCGCCCGACGCGAGGACGATCCCCGCGAGCACCTTGACCCCGGTATCCAGGGCGCGTTCGTCAGCGACGAAATCGGGCTGGTGGAGGTCGTACTGCCGCCCCTCGCCCGACCAGACGCCGAGGCGGGCCATCGCCCCCGGAACCTCCTCGAGATACCACGAGAAGTCCTCACCACCACCCGACTGCGGCGTGTCCGCGATGGCATGGTCCGAGACCGTCCGGGCCGCGGCCGTTATCACGTCGGTGGCGTACTCCTCGTTGATCACCGGCGGCACCCCGCGGGTGTAGTTCACCTCGTACTTGATCCGCAGCGGCCCCAACATGCCAGCGATCGCTTCACGCACGATCGGGTCGAGCGTCTCCCACACGCGGTGCTCACCGGTGCGGACGGTGCCGTGCAGCGCCCCGATCTGCGGGATCGCGTTGGGTGCCGAGCCGGCGTTCGCCGCACCCCACACCATCACCGTTCCCGATCGCGGGTCCACGCGCCGCGACAACACGCCGGGCAGCCCGACGATCACCGTGCCCAGGCCGTAGATCAGGTCGGACGTCAGATGCGGCCGCGACGTGTGACCGCCCGCCGAATGCAGGACCACTTCCAGGTGGTCGGCAGCCGATGTGATGGCGCCGGAGCGGATACCCACGCGTCCGACCTCCAGCCGGGGATCGCAGTGCAACGCGTAGATTCGCGAGACCCCGTCGAGCACGCCGTCGCGGACCGCGGACAACGCACCACCCGGCATGACCTCCTCGGCGGGCTGGAACACCAGCCGGACACCGACAGGCAGGTCCGCGAGTTCGGCGAGGGCCAGGCCTGCCCCGAGTAGGACCGACGTGTGCAGGTCGTGTCCGCAGGCGTGGGATACGCCGGGGTTGGTCGACGCGTACCGCAGGCCGGTGTCCTCGTGAATCGGCAGTGCGTCCATATCGGCGCGCAAGGCGACCCGCGGACCGTCGTCGGGGCCCAGGTCGCATACCAGCCCGGTGGTGGACAGCCGCCGTGGCTTCAGGCCGGCAGCCGTGAGCGCGTCGAACACGGCAGCGGTGGTGCGCAACTCGCGCCACGACAGCTCGGGATGCGCATGGATGTCGCGGCGGAACTCACGTAGCCACTCCCCCCTGCGCAGCAGCCAATCCTCGACCTGCGCAGTGTCGTTCACGCGCGTCCTCCGTCCAGAGATGGTCCGTTCTCGAGCCTGGCCCGCTGCGCCCCGACGAGCCGGGCTCGTTGCTGCCCATCGGCGGCCGCGGCGGCGAAGGCACTCGCGAGCGCCACGGCACCGTCGACCACCGCCCGGTCCGCCGACGGGCCGGCCGCTGCGGCGGCGAACTCGCGCTGATGGGTGGCAGCCCCACCGGCGTCGATCCCGATGATCGGGTGGATCGACGGGATCTCCCGGGAGACGTTACCCATATCCGTAGACCCCAGCGGATGGCGCGCCTCGAGGTCGGGGGCGATCGGGGTGCGCCCGAAGTCCTCGACGCACCGTCGATACGCGGCCACGAGCCACGGGTCCGGGGTCAGCTCGGTATAGGCGGGCGACATCTCGCGCACGGCGGAGGTGCACCCCGTGGCGAGCGCACCTGCGGCGAAGCAGGACTCGGCGCGGTCGATCAGTCGGTCCAGCGACTCGCCCGACTCGGCGCGCAGGTAGTACAGCAACTCCGCGGCTCCGGGGACGATGTTGGGGGCTGCGCCGCCGTGGCTGACGATGCCGTGCATCTGCTGCCCGGGCTCGAGGTGCTGGCGGAGCAGACCGAGGGCGACCTGGGCGACAGTCACCGCGTCGCCCGCGTTGCGGCCCAGGTGCGGTGCCGCGGAGGCGTGCGACTCGACCCCTGTGTAGGTGACGGCGAGGTCCGCGAGCGCGAGCGACCGCGCGCCGACCACATCGAGCGGACCGGGATGCACCATCCCCGCGCAGTGCAGCTCGTCGAACGCACCCCGCTCGAGCATCAGCACCTTGCCGCCGCCGGTCTCCTCGGCGGGCGTCCCGTACACCTCGACGGTCAGACCGAGGTCGTCGGCGACCGCGGCAAGTGCGAGCCCCGCGCCGACCGCCGTGGCCGCGATCATGTTGTGCCCGCACGCGTGTCCCAGGTCGGGGAGCGCGTCGTACTCGGCGAACACTCCCACGTGCAGGTCCCCCGAACCCGCGCTGGCACGGAACGCCGTGTCCAGGCCGACGAGATTCCTCTGGATCCGGAAACCGTTGTCCCCCAGTCGATCTGCCACCGCAGCGCTGGACCGATGTTCGGCGAATGCCAGTTCGGGGTGCGCATGCAGATCGTGCGACAGTGCCACCAACTCCGTCCGGTGCGCCTCGACGACCTCGGCCAAGCGGGCACCGACGGTGCCGGGGCCGGCCCCGCGATCGGATGGGACAGAGTGGGACACGTCAGCCGAACGTCATCGCCGGGGTGGGGACTGTCAGGGACTTCAGAAGCGGCGCGTGCAGGTCGTGCTTGATCTTGCCCAGGGTGGGTCCGTCCGCGGCGGCGTTCGCGACCGCGCGAGCCACCGCTGTGGGCACCAGGTCATCAGCACCTGCAACCGCCTGCACCACTCCCGCGGCGAGCGCGTCGCCGCCGCCGTAGCGGCGCCCGGTGGTCATGGCCTCGAGGGCGGTCTGGTACGGCAGCCGGGCGCGCAACAGATGCGCCATGCCCACGGTGAAGTTCATCTTCAGACCGATCTCCGGCAGGCAGAAGAAGCCGCGGTCCTCCCGCATCACTGCGAAGTCGCACGAGAGGGCGAGCATCGCCCCGGCACCGAAGGCGTGGCCGTTGATCGCGGCCACCGTGGTCATCGGGAAGGTCAGCAGCCGGCGGTAGACGGCGTGCACACTGTCGAGGTACGCGCCGAACCGGTCCAGGTGGCTCATGACGTACATGACGTCGAGACCGTTGCTGAAGAACTTGCCGGTGGCGGTGACCACTAGCGCAGCAGGGCCACCGGCAGCCTCCTGCTCGACCTGGTCCAGCAGGGCCAGGACGGCGTCGACCCATTCTGGTGAGAACCGGTTCTCCGGGTTGGCCTCCGACAAGTCGACCCCCTCGTCACCGAGGTAGAGGACGAAGGCGGCATCGTGGCGCTGCACATACGGCATGGGTGCAACCATAACGTCTAGCATTTTTCGACATGGTCGAAGATCCTGCGCTACACCCGACGGCTGCCGCGGACGAAGCAGCGGCCGCCCTGCTCGCCCGCGTCGGCGCCGACGGGTTCGACGTGGCAGTGGTACTGGGCTCGGGTTGGGCGCCTGCCGCCGCCGCACTCACGGCCCGCGGCACCGTCGGCGCCGCGGTCGAGATGGCGGACCTGCCGCACTTCGCACCGCCGAGCGCGGCGGGTCACCGCGGCACTGCGATCGCGGCCATCGTCGGCGGCGCGCGAGTGCTGGTGCTGCTCGGCCGCACCCACGCCTACGAGGGGCACGACCTGTCCCGGGTGGTGCATCCGGTCCGGACGGCCTGCGCGGCCGGCGCACAGACCGTGATCCTCACCAACGCGGCGGGCGGGCTGCGGTCCGACATGACTGTCGGCCAGCCGGTGTTGATCGCCGATCACCTCAACCTCACCGCCCGGTCGCCGCTGTCCGGGGCACAGTTCGTCGACCTGGTGGACGCCTACTCCCCCGCACTGCGGGATGCGGCACGGCGGGTGGACCCGTCGCTGACGGAAGGGGTCTATGCGGGGTTGCCGGGTCCGCACTACGAGACGCCCGCGGAGATCCGCATGTTGCGCACTCTCGGCGCCGACCTGGTGGGAATGTCGACGGTGCACGAGACCATAGCCGCCCGTGCGGCGGGCGCCGCGGTCTTGGGGGTGTCACTGGTGACCAATCTGGCCGCCGGGATGACCGGCGCGCCGCTGGACCATACCGAGGTCCTCGCCGCCGGGCGTGCGGCAGCGGAACGGATGGGCGCGCTGCTGGCCGACGTGATCGCCGGGATCGCGCGGTGACCACGGACGAGCACGATCTGGCCGTTGCGGTCCGGAACTGGATCGACGGCGATCCGGACCCCGACACCCGGGCCGAACTCGCGGGGCTCGCATCCGCCGAACTGGCCGAGCGCTTCACCGCCCCACTCACATTCGGTACCGCAGGTCTGCGCGGCCCGGTGCGCGCCGGCCCGGCCGGCATGAACGTGGCGACGGTGACGCGCACGACCTGGGCCGCAGGGCGGTGGCTGCAGGACCGGTGTCTCGGCGGTTCGGTCGTGGTGGTGGGTCGCGATGCCCGGCGCGGCTCGGAGGCCTTCTTTGCAGCTGCCTCCGAAGTACTTGCTGCGCAGGGATTCTCGGTGGTCGCG
>CAJCHX010000578.1 GCA_903970215.1 Acidobacteriaceae bacterium | reverse complement strand
GCGCGCCGACCTGGCCGGTGGTGTGGAGATCGCCAAGGTGTCCCCGGTGTTCTGGAGCGCCCGCGCCCGTATGGAGCGGTTGGCCGCCATTGCGGAGCCGCTGGACAACGCGGTCCGCAACATCCGAGTCATGGCGCGTCGGGCGATCGCTGCCCAGCAGGAGGGCGAGAAGGTCGCCCCGGCTCTCATCGCCGAGATCCGGCGGCTCGGCGACGTGTTCAAGACGCTGCGGGACATGGTCCTGGCCGATCCGGGTGAGCATCCGGACCAAGCCGATGCTGCGCAGGTGTTGCGAACGGCGGCGCGGCGCGCCATGCACGACATCACTGTCGGCGCGGGCCTGTCGGAGACGGTCATCTACGCGCAGTTGCGCTCGACGATCGTGGACCTGATGCAGGTCGCCGGCCTAGAGCGCGCCTCGGCGTTGGCGGTGTTCCGTGACCACCGGCCCGACCGCTCGCGCTGACCGTCCCGGGCCGGAAGGTCGGCGCAGCGTCAATCGCCGGCCGGCGATGTGCCCGGCGCGGGGAAGCCGATCATCCCGCGCGGGAACAGTGCCTTCGAGACGTCGTTGAGCGACGCGACGGTCGGGTCCTCGCCGTTCGGCGCCGGCTGGGTAGCCATCATCGCGACGATGTAGCGACCGGACGCGCCGACGATGGCGGTCGAATCGTGCACCCAGTCGCCGTCGAGGAGCGGCATCCACCCCTGCTTGTAGCCGACGACGGTCTCGTGGGACAGCGCGGACGGCAGACCGAACGTCTGGTCCTCGCCGTCCTCACCGGTGGGCTGGAAGTCGCGCATGGCGCTGACGATCCAGTTCCCCACCGCCGGGTCGGTCGACTGCCCGCTGAGGATCTGGTCGTACAGCGAGACCATGTCGTCGGCACTGGTGGTGGTGAACCACCACGGGCCGTTGGGCGGGGAGGTGTCGTGAAGGCCGTACCGCGCGGCGGTGCGGGAGACGATCGCGTTGCCGCCACCGAGGTCCCAGAAGCTGTCCGCCGCGTTGTCGTCCGACCGGGTGATCATGAGGTGCATCATGTGCATGTCGGCGCTGCTCAGCTGGAGTTTGCCCTGGTCCCGCTGGGTGAGGACATCGTCGGCGATCATCACCTTGACCAGCGACGCCGTGAAGAAACCGGCGTGCGCGTTGCGGCTCTCCGCGCGCTGCCCGGTGGTCCGGTCGAGAACGGCGATCGCGACGTGGACGCCCTCGCGCCTCGCGACCGCCTCGGCGCGATAGACATCGCCCTGCAGAACGCCCGGGGGAACCCCGGCGGCGACGGGAGCGACGGGAGCCGCAGGAACGACGGGAGCCGCGGGAGCCGATGGGACGGAGGGGGCGACGGTGGCCGTGCGGGTCGTCGCGGCGGCCACACCGAGGGTGGCGACGGTGCCGATGCCCAGCGCTGTGACACCGGTCAAAACGGTCACTGCGACCTGACGGAACCCTGATGGGAACCGATGCGAAGAAGAAGGTGTCACGCAGAAAACGGTAAACTGGCGATACGGTTGTTGCCAACACGACCGATTGGGCCGATAGGCAACTGTAATCCCATACCGGTATGAATCGGGCACAGGAGCGCGAAACTGTGGGCGTAACGGACTCCTACGTTATCAGGATCCAGTCGCTTGTGTGGCGGTAGAACGTCGCGCGTGTCAGAACCGCGGGGTCGGCGCGACCGTCCCTGGTCACCACGAGCTCGACTGCGCCGGTCTGTGCGGCCCGGCCCGACAGCCACCGCCGGCGCAGTGGTGCCTTGACCCGCGCACGCACACCCGGCTCGGCGCCCGTGGCCTCGATGAGCAAGCCCCTGGCCCTGCCGCTGAACAACCGCGTCGAGTCGACGAAGGTCTCCCCGGTCAGCGCGCCGCCGTCGGGCCCGGTGATCTTGGCCTGCCCCACGAGTACGGCGCCCAGGTCGTCCCGGATCAGTGGGACAGCCCGCGGGGTGCCGTGCAACGGGTCGCCCGGCCGGTAGACGGCGGCGGCGCGCGAACCGTCGCCGGGCAGGAAACCGATCTCCACGTCGAGGCGCTCCGCGGCCATCAGTCGAGCCAGCACACCCGCGAGTAGAAGGTCAGGGCCGGCCACCACGATGCGCTTGGGAAACGTCAGCTTGGTTTTCAGCTCCGGTTTCACGCTCTGGAGATCGACGGTGATGGTCTTCAGCTCGCTGAGCGCGTCCGGGACGGGTACGTCCGGGGCGCGCACCACGATAGTGCTGTCTGTCACGGCGCTCACAACACCTACTGTAAAGTCGCGGTACGGCCCGTGGGTATCCGAGGTGGCTACCGGGCCGGAAGGAGATCGTCCGATGCCTGCGATCGTGCTGATCGGCGCCCAATGGGGAGATGAAGGTAAGGGTAAGGCGACCGACCTGTTCGGGGAGAAGCTCCAGTGGGTCGTTCGATATCAGGGTGGCAACAATGCAGGTCACACCGTGGTTCTGCCGAACGGTGAGAAGTTCGCGCTGCACCTGATCCCGTCGGGCATCCTCACCCCGGGCGTCAAGAACGTGATCGGCAACGGCGTCGTCGTCGACCCCAGTGTGCTCCTGTCGGAGCTGCGCGGACTCGAGGAGCGCTCCGTCGACACGTCCGGCCTGTTGCTGTCGGCCGACGCGCACCTGCTGATGCCGTATCACGTAGCCATCGACAAGGTGAGCGAGCGATTCCTCGGCAACAAGAAGATCGGTACCACGGGCCGCGGAATCGGCCCCTGCTACCAGGACAAGATCGCGCGGGTCGGCGTGCGCGTCGCCGATGTCCTCGACGAATCCATCCTGACTCAGAAGGTCGAGGCGGCGCTGGAGTTCAAGAACCAGGTGTTGTCGAAGATCTACAACCGCAGGGCGCTCGACCCGCGTCAGGTGGTCGACGAGACGATGGCGCTCGCCGAGCAGTTCAAACACCGCATCGCGGACACGCGGCTGGAACTGAACCTGGCACTCGAGCGCGGCGAGACCGTTCTGCTCGAAGGCTCGCAGGGCACCATGCTCGACGTCGACCACGGCACATACCCGTACGTGACCTCGTCCAACCCCACCGCGGGCGGCGCAGCGGTGGGATCGGGAATCGGCCCCACCCGGATTACGAAGGTGCTCGGCATCCTCAAGGCGTACACCACTCGCGTGGGCTCCGGCCCGTTCCCGACGGAGCTCTTCGACGAGTGGGGCGCGTACCTCGCCAAGCAGGGTGGCGAGGTCGGTGTGACCACCGGGCGTGCCCGGCGGTGCGGCTGGTTCGACGCTGTGATCGCGCGCTACGCCACCCGAGTCAACGGGATCACGGACTTCTTCCTCACCAAGCTCGACGTTCTGAGCTCGATGGAGCAGGTGCCCATCTGTGTCGCGTACGACATCGACGGTGTGCGCCACGACGAGATGCCGACCACTCAGTCGGAGTTGCACCACGCGAAGCCCATCTACGAGACCATGCCGGGCTGGTGGGAGGACATCAGCGAGTGCCGCACGTTCGAGGAGTTGCCGAAGAACGCACAGGACTATGTGCTGCGGCTGGAAGAACTTGCGGGCGCACACATCTCGTGCATCGGCGTCGGCCCGGGCCGCGACCAGACCATCGTGCGGCGAGAGATCGTCTGAGCGGCCGGTTCGTGGTTCTCGGAAGTCAGTGTTCTCGGTAGAGGCCGAGCGCGGCGCCTTGTGGGTCGATGACGACGGCGATGGTCCGCACATCGCCGATCGGACGCGGCGCCAGCACGACCCGGCCGCCTTCCGCTTCGGTGACGGCGACTGCGGCATCGATGTCGGCGACGGCGAAATAGGGCATCCAATACGGCCCCTGCATGCCAGGCGGTAAGGCGGTCACCCCGCCGAAATCGGCCTCGTCGATACCGAACTGGCTGTAGCCCTCGCCTGCGTGCACAGTCCAGCCGAACACCTCCGGGTAGAAGCGCTGGGCTCCTGCTGGATCGCTGGTGGCCAACTCGATCCAGCCGAGGGTGCCGGGTTCGTTGAATGCACCCGCGCCCCGGAACCCGTCGGCCTGCCACACGCTGAAGACCGCGCCGGCCGGGTCGGCGAACACTGCGAACCACCCGCCGGAACCCGCGCGGGTCACCGGCGCGACCACCGTGCCACCTGCGTCGGTCACCGCGTGGGCAGCGGCCTCGGCGTCGGGCACGGTGAGCACCACGCCCCAGTTCGCGGGGACGGATGCGGGCGCGGCCATGAGCCCCGCCGCCGCAAGTCCGCCCAGCGAGAACGCGCTGTACCCCGCGACCTCGGCGTGTCCGTCGTACCCGGCTTCCCAGCCGAACAGGCTGCGGTAGAACGGGATCGCCGCCGCGGGATCGGGGACGGTGAGTTGGGTCCAGCCGGGGGCGTTCTCGGTGATCTCGGTGAGTTTCACGGATGCCAGTGTGCCCGCAGGGCCCTCAGCGGGTTGGTCTGCCGACGAAATCGACACGAGAACGGCACACGGGCCCGAAACGCCGGGTTCGCGCCGCTGGCGGGTCGATTGCAGGGCGCTGTCAGCGCAGCGTCGGGTCCTGCGCCCGCACGGCGGCGACCTCCGCCAGGGTCGGCGCGTACGCTCCCGCGCGACTGACCGTGAGCGCCGACGTGATCACCGCGCGATGCAGCGCGGGTTGCACGTCCGTCCAGGTCGCGGAACGCAGTCGGCGACCGGCGGACAGCGACCCCAGGTAGCCCGCGTCCACCAGTCCCGAG
>CAJCHX010000577.1 GCA_903970215.1 Acidobacteriaceae bacterium | reverse complement strand
GCCCGCCGGTTGCCGTAGGTGATGGTGCCGGTCTTGTCGAGCAGCAGGGTGGACACGTCGCCCGCAGCCTCCACCGCGCGGCCCGACTTCGCGATCACGTTGCGCTGCACCAGCCGGTCCATGCCGGCGATGCCGATCGCGGACAACAGCGCGCCGATCGTGGTGGGGATCAGGCACACCAGCAGCGCGACCAGGATGATCACATCGACCTTGCCGCCGGAGTACGCGGCCATCGGTTGCAGCGTCGCGACCGCGAGCACGAACACGATGGTCAGCACCACCAGCAGGATTCCCAGTGCGATCTCGTTGGGGGTCTTCTGCCGGTCGGCGCCCTCCACCAGGGCGATCATCCGGTCGATGAAGCTCTTTCCGGGTTCGGTGCGGATCTCCACCGCGATCTCGTCGGACAGCACGCGGGTGCCGCCGGTCACGGCGCAGCGGTCGCCGCCGGACTCGCGGATCACCGGTGCCGACTCGCCGGTGATCGCCGACTCGTCCACGGTGGCAACGCCTTCGATCACGTCGCCGTCGCCGGGGATGATCTCGCCGGCGGTGACCATCACGACGTCGCCGACGTGCAGTTGCGATCCGGGGATGGTCTCCTCCGAACCGTCGGGCAGGCGACGGCGGGCCACGGTCTCCGTCTTCGCCCGGCGCAGCGACTCCGCCTGTGCGCGGCCACGCCCCTCGGCGACCGCCTCGGCGAGGTTCGCGAACAACACTGTGGCCCAGAGGAACACGGCCACGCCCCAGGCGAACAGGCTGGGGCTGATGCACGCGAGCACGGTGGTGTACACCGACGAGATCCACACGACGAACACCACCGGCTGGCGGTACTGCGTGCGTGGGTCGAGCTTGAAGAAGGCGCGGGGCAGCGCCTCGCGCATATCGGATGCGCCGATGCCGAACGTCCATTTGTTCACCGACACAGCGGCTTCGGTGTGTCGTCCGGACGGTGTGGTGGACGGGGTCGAGGTGTCTACGGTGTTCACAGGGCGGCCTCCGAGATCGGTGCCAGAGCAAGGGCGGGAACGAAGGTGAGTCCGGCGACCAACAGCACGACACCGACGGTCATCGTGACGAACAGTGGCCGGTGGGTGGGTATGGTGCCGGCAGTGATCGGCACCTTCTGCTGACGTGAGAGGGACTGGGCGAGTAGCAGGACGAGGATCATGGGCACGAACCTGCCGAGCAGCATCGCCGCGCCGAGCGTGTAGTCGAACCACCTGGTGTCCACGGAGATGCCCGCGAACGCACTGCCGTTGTTGTTGGTCGCGGAGGCGTACGCGTAGAACACCTCCGAGAGGCCGTGCGGCCCGGAGTTGTTCAGAGCGGCTCGGCCCCAACCCTGCCCGATCGCGAAGCCGGTGCCGACCAGGACCACCGTGGGCATCACCAGGATGTACAGCGAGGCCAGGGTTATCTCCTGCCGCCGGATCTTCTTGCCCAGGTATTCGGGGGTGCGGCCCACCATCAGGCCCGAGATGAACACGGTGATCACCGCGATCACGAGCATGCCGTACAGGCCCGACCCCACGCCGCCGGGGCTGATCTCGCCCAGGCACATGTTGACCAGCGCCATGCCGCCGCTGCCGGGCGTGAGGCTGTCGTGCGCCGCGTTCACGGCGCCCGTCGACGTCGACGTGGTGGCGGTGGCGAACATCGATGTGGCCCACTGGCCGAACTGGTACTCCTGGCCCTCCAGCGGCGCACCGGCCGCGTGGGACGCGGTGCCCTCGCCTGCGAGCTGAGCCCACGTCGACAGCCCCAGCGACACGATGAAGATGGAGCTCATCGCGCCGAGGATCGCGTAGCCCTGCTTGTGGTTGCCCACCATGTTGCCGAACGTGCGGGGCAGCGCGAACGGAATGACCAGCAGGAGGAACACCTCGAAGGCGTTGGTGAGTGCGTTGGGGTTCTCGTAGGGGTGCGCCGAGTTGGCGTTGAAGAATCCGCCGCCGTTGGTGCCCAGTATCTTGATCGACTCCTGGGAGGCGACCAGGCCGCCGGTGAGAGTCTGATGGCCGCCGGCGAGCGTCGTGATGTCGGTGCGCTGCCACAGCGTCTCGAGCGCGCCCTGACTGAGCAGGATCACCGCCGCGACCACCGAGATCGGCAGCAGCACCCGGATGATGCAGCGGGTGATGTCCACCCAGAAGTTGCCGAGCCGGTCGGTGTGTTGGCGCACGAAGCCCCGAACCAGGGCGATCGCGACGGCGATACCGACCGCCGCGGACGCGAAGTTCTGCACCACCAGGCCGAGGGTCTGCGCGATGTTGTTCATCTGGCTCTCGCCGGAGTACCACTGCCAGTTGGTGTTGGTGACGAACGAGATCGCCGTGTTGAGCGCCTCGTCGATCCGCCACGCGCGGGGATGGAACCCGGGCAGGACCCCCTGCAGCATCAGCAACGCGGCGAGGACCACGATGCCCGCGAAGCTGAACGCCAGCACCGCCAGCGCGTAGGTGCGGCCGCCCTGCTCGGCGTCCGGGTCGACGCCCACCGAACGATAGACGAGGCGCTCGATCCGCCAGTGGCGCTGCGTCGTGAACACGTGTGCCATCCAGTCGCCGAGCGGCCGGTAACAGACCGCGAGGGCGATCAGAACCGTAGCGACTGTGAGCAGCCCGGCGGCGTTGTCGCCCATCAGAACCGCTCCGGTCGGATCAGGGCATACAACAGGTACGCGAGCGTCAGCACGGTCACCACGAGGGCGACGAGATCTGCGATATTCATGTCTGGATACCACCATCCGGCACGGTCCGGGTACCGATCGTTGACGGCCTCCTTGCGGGTCTTGACGGGTTCTTGACGGCCGCGGGGCGGGATAACATGCCGGTGTGATCCGCGCCGAGCGTTTTGTGCGGCTCGCCACCGTGCGCTTTCTCGGAGCGCTCATCGTGGCGGGCGTCCTCGCGGGCATCGCGGGCGGTGGATGCGCATTGCTGCTCCGCTTGATCCAGCACATCGTGTACGGCTACTGGTCGGGATCCCTGCTCGACGGGGTGATCGGCGCGGGTCCCGCGCGCCGCGTGCTCGGCCCGACGCTGGGTGGGGTAGCGGCAGGTCTCGGCTGGTGGGGCCTGCGTCACTCGTGCGCCCGTCGGGGGACGACGGTGCCGCGTCTGCGCGCCGTCATCGCCCTGCCGGGCAGGCTGCCCTGGGGGGTGATCCTGCCGGACGCGTTGCTGCAGATCATCGCGGTGTCGACGGGCGGTTCGATCGGTCGGGAGAAGGCTCCCCGGCAGATCGCGGCGGTGTTCACGGACATGGCCACCCTGCACTGGGGCTTGAGTGATCGCGAACGGCACCTCGTCCTGGCCGGGGCCGCGGGCGCGGGCCTGGCGGCCGTCTACAACGTGCCTGCCGCCGGGGCGGTGTTCTGCCTGCGCGTGCTGCTCGCGACGTGGGATCCGTGGGCGATCGTCGCCGCCGTCGTGACCTCCGGGTGCGCGACGCTGACTGCGATGCCGGTCACGAAAGGTGAGTCGACGTACGCCTGGCACCCGACGGGCGCGGGCCTCGTCACCGGTGCCGGCTGGGCCACCTGGGTGGTGGTCGCGCTGGTGGTCCCCGCCGCTGTGGTCGTGGGCGTGGTCTTCGCGCGCGCGATGGCGTGGGCTGGGCGCCGCAGCCCGTCCGGCGCGGCGCTACCGCTCGCGATCGGCGCTGCGGGCCTGGCCGTCGGCGTGCCGTCGCTGTGGCTGCCGGCGCTGCCCGGCAACGGTAAGTCGATCGCGACGCTGGCGCTGGTCACCGGAGCACCGCTCGCTGTGTTCGCCGTGCTGCTGGTGCTGAAACCGATCGTGACAGCGCTGTTCCTTCGTGCCGGCGCCTCGGGCGGCCTGCTGACGCCCGTCTTCGCGACCGGTGCCGCGCTGGGCGCGCTGGGCGGGCTGATCGCGGCACACTGGTTCCCCGGAGCATCCGTGTCGGTGCCCGTGTGTGCGCTGGTGGCGGCCGCGGCGATGGTGTCGACCACCGAGCGCGCGCCGCTGTTCGCGGGCGTGTTCACGTGGGAGTTGGCCCACCCTCAGCTGGTGTTGTTGGTGGTGCTGTGCGCCGTCTCGGTGGGCGTGTACCACGCCCGAGTATGGGTGGCGTCGTGGCGCGAGCGCGGGTCTGATGCGGTGGGCCGGGCGAGCGGAGCGACGGGAGGGTGACCGCTACCGATTCGCGGGCCACCCAGCCGCGGGTACCCGTCGAGGTCTGGGTCCTGGTGGCCGCGAGCTTCGTGATCGCGCTGGGTTACGGCGTCGTCGCACCTGCACTCCCCGCGTTCGCGCGCAGCTTCGACGTGGGTATCGCCGCGGCATCCGCGGTGGTGTCGGCGTTCGCCGTCATGCGGCTGGCGTTCGCGCCGGCGACGGGCCCGATCGTGCGGCGCCTCGGAGAGCGGCACGCATACATCGTGGGTGTGCTGATCGTCGCCGGGTCGACGCTTGCCGTCGCGTTCGCGCATTCGTACTGGCAGCTGATGCTGTTCCGGGGGCTCGGCGGCGTGGGCTCGGTGCTGTTCACGGTGTCGTCGATGGGTCTGATGATCCGCATCGCCCCGGCTGCGATCCGTGGCCGGCTCTCCGGCCTGTACTCGTCGAGCTTCGTTCTCGGCAGTATCAGCGGCCCGCTGCTCGGCGGGGCCTTGGTCGGCTTCGGGCTACGGGTGCCGTTCGTGGTCTACGCGGTGGCGTTGGTGATCGCGGTGGCGGTGGTCACGGTGGCATTGCGGAACTCGCCGTTGGCGCAGCCCGAGCCCGTCGCGGAGCGCGCATCCATGACGGTGACGGTCGCGCTGCGCGATTCCGCCTATCGCTCGGCGGTGTTCACCGCGCTGGTGTTCGGCTGGGCGTACGCGATGCGGGTCTCGTTGGTGCCGCTGTTCTTTGCGACCGTGCTGCACCAGCCCGCCGCGATCGCCGGTTACGCGCTGGCCACCTATGCGGTCGGCGACGTGATCGCGATGTTCCCCGCAGGCCGTGCGTCGGACCGGTTCGGCCGCAAGCCTTTCCTGATCCTCGGTATGTGCGTGTTGGCGGCGGGGACGATTGCGCTGGCCCTCAGCAGTTCCCTGCTGGTGGCGTTCGTGACCACTGCGCTCTCCGGGCTCGGTACCGGGATGACCAGCCCTGCTCAACAGGCCGTCCTCGCCGACGTTCTGCACGGCCGCGGACGAAGCGGCACAGCGCTGTCGACGTTCCAGATGGCGCAGGACGCAGGGACCATCAGCGGACCGCTCATCGCCGGCGGTATCGCGCAGGTGTTGGGCTTCGGGTGGGCGTTCTCGATCACCGCCGCCCTCGCGCTGGCCGCCGCTCTGGCCTGGCTCCCGGCTCGGGAGACGTTGCAACGGGGCTGAGACAACTGCCCAGCTGCTGCGCTGGTATCGCGTGGAGTCCGACGAGACGCGGGAGACACCGATACGGTGATGCGATGAACGATCAGCCCGGCAGGTTATTGGGCGCCGATTCCGAGGTGGGCACGCTGCGCACGGTGCTGTTGCACCGGCCCGGTGACGAACTCCGTCGGCTCACGCCGCGTAACAACGACCAACTGCTGTTCGACGGTGTGCCCTGGGTCGACCGGGCGCAGGAGGAGCACGATGCGTTCGCTGCTCTGCTGACCGGTCGCGGCGTCGAGGTGCTGATCCTCGCGGAAGTGTTGCGGGAGACGCTGGAACACTCCGGTGCGGCGCGCATGCAAGGGATCGCGAAGGCCGTCGACTCGCGGCGCCTTGGTCGCGCGCTGGCCCGGGACCTGTCTGCTCACCTGAGGTCGTCCACCGCGTCGGAGCTGGCTCGGATCCTGACGGCGGGGATGACCTTCGACGAACTCCCGCTGGGTACGGAGGCCTCGGGGACGTCGCTGGTCCGATTGATGCATCACGGCCACGACTTCGCGATCGAGCCGCTACCCAATCTGCTGTTCACACGCGATTCGAGCTTCTGGATCGGCGATCGGGTGGCGATCACGTCCCTCGCCATGCCGGCCCGCATGCGGGAGACCTCGATCACCGACATCATCTATGCCCATCACCCACGATTCCTGGGCGTGCGTCGCGCGTACGAGTCGCGCACCGCTCCCGTCGAGGGCGGCGACGTGCTGTTGCTCGCCCCCGGCGTGGTCGCCGTGGGGGTGGGCGAGCGCACCACGCCCGCGGGTGCGGAGGCGTTGGCGCGCAGCCTGTTCGACGACGGGCTCGCACACACCGTTCTCGCTGTACCGATCGCACAGACCCGCGCTTCGATGCACTTGGACACCGTCTGCACGATGGTCGACGTCGACGCGGTGGTGATGTATCCGAACATCGTGGACACGTTGTCCGCGTTCACCATCCGCCCGGCGGGTGCCGGCGTTGCGATCGATCCCGGACGCCCGTTCACCGAGGCGGCCGCGGAGGCGATGGGGATCGGCAAGCTTCGTGTGATCGATACCGGGCTGGACCCGGTGACGGCGGAACGTGAGCAGTGGGACGACGGGAACAACACCCTCGCTCTGGCGCCCGGGGTGGTCATCGCGTACGACCGCAACGTCGTGACCAACCGACGCCTCGAGGACGCCGGAATCGAGGTGCTGCGTATCGCCGGCAGCGAGTTGGGATCCGGTCGTGGCGGGCCGCGGTGCATGTCCTGTCCGGTGGCGCG
>CAJCHX010000576.1 GCA_903970215.1 Acidobacteriaceae bacterium | reverse complement strand
GCTGATGCCCAGCTCGCGGCGGGCGAAGGCGGTGTCCATGACCGGGTGACGGGCAAGCTCGTCGAGGATCCGCGCGGCGGCGGACCCGCGCCGCGGGGCCGCCAGGTCGCGCCATCCGTCGCGGATCCCGTGCAGGCTTCGGACGAGTCGGCGGCCGTTGTCGACGGCGCGAAACGAGGCGTCGGCCAGGGATCGGCAGATGGGTTCGACGTCGCCGTCGCGGTAGGCGGTGAGCGCGTCGAAGTAGCTCTGCGGGGAGACCAGCAGCCCGCCGGAGATCGGCACGGTGACGTTGCGGGACAGACCTTTCCCGCGCAGCAGCGAATGGATCAGCGCCCGCCCGGTGCGCCCGTTGCCGTCGGGGAACGGGTGGATGGTCTCGAACTGGGCGTGCGCGATCGCCGCCTGAATCAGGACGGGCAGGTCGTCGCGGTCGAGGAATCTCTCCAGGTCCGTGATCCCGGCGGCTATCCGCTCGTGGGACGGCGGCACGAACATCGCGCTGTGCGGGGTGGCCCCGCCGCCGATCCATACGGGCTCTGTGCGCCACCGCCCGCCGGGGATCCGCGGATCGTCGTCACCGATCAGGGCGTGGTGCATGGCGAGGATCGCGTTCCCGTCGAGGCGATCGGCGAGGTCGATCGCGGCCTGCATCGCCCGAGTGTTGGCGACGATCGCGGTGGCGTTGCGGCGGCTGGTGTCACCGAGTTCGGCCAGTGCGATCGCCTTCGCCGACGCCGTGAGATGTTCGATCTGCGAGGACGATGCGGACTCGGAGCGCAGCAGGACAGCGGCGAGCGGTGCGATCTCACCACCCATCTCGGCGTCGAAGCGGGCGATCTCGTCCGACGCCTCGGCGGTGAGTGCGTGCGTGGCGGCGAGCAGCGTCGGTTCGAGGTGTGCGATGGCGGGGGGGATCGCTGCCCGGTAGGTCCCGGCGCGGCGCGCGGCGCGGCTCATCCCGGCCTGCGGCTCCCAATGGACCGTCTCCCAGTCGAGAGCGGGCCACGTGCGGTCACTTTCATCCGTCACCATCCCCACATCTTACTCCCACTTATCCTATAAGTGGGAGTAAGGGTGAGGGTTGCTCCCGGTTCGCAAGGGGCCCGGTGGCTCCTCCGGTGGTGCCGGTCACACCCGGTGTCACGTCGTGCGGGGGCTCGTCGATCTCCCCTGTCGCACCCCTCTGCGAGTGCGCTGCGGACGCGGGCCGGGATGAGCCGCGAGGAGGTGGCGCGGATGACCGGCCGCCGCACCCCCGCCGGAGACGATCCGTTCCTCCCCGCGGAACGGAGACTGCGGACGGCGTGAGGGAGCGCCGGTGGTCCTCACACCTCCGGCGGTGGTCTGCGGACCGAGATGCCAGGTACCGACGGCGGCAGCCGTCGCACGGCGATACCCGGCACCGGAAGCGGCCCGTTGGCACGGCTGCGGACATAGGACATAGAGGACGGCCCTGCGTGACACACCCATCGCGTAGGCGACGTCGCGGTTCGACCAGCTGTATCCGGCAGCGGTGTGCACCCGCCCCGGACTGCTCAGTTCCGGCCGCCCGGAGCTGCGAGAGGGACGCGATCGCGGCCACCGGCAGCACGTCGCGTGTGAGTTCGAGCAGCTCGGCGTGGTCCACACCGAGATTGACTTGGATAGTCAAGCGGGGAAGTTTTTCGCGCTTGTCGAATGTCGCGTGCGAGGTCGCGCCGCGCCGCGCGTTCGTCGGCGGGGTCGTGACCGGGCGCGGCGAGCAGCGCGCGCAGGTCCGACAGCCCTGCGGCGAGGGCGGGTCCGGCATTGGTCATGTGTGCTCCTAAGTCGTACGTTCCGGGCGCTCGGTCCGCCGGTTGGAACATGTCCGAACGTACGCCCTAGCCGCCACCGATTCGACACCCTATTATGTTGCTGCGCAACAGCTTTGGTAGTGACACCGCGACTTGTCGTGTAGGTGTTCAGCGGCTTGCACTCGATCCACCTCGTCGGCGTCGGCCCGCACGATGTGTTGCGTGGTCGACCTGTCGTGTGTCGCGGACGCCCCCACGAACGGTGGGATTCGCCGCGTGTCGCGCGTGTCGCGATCTGCCCGCGCCGCACACCGACTCGACTGCCGATCGTCACTACCTTCCGGAAACGTGCCTACTTCCATGCAAAGCCGTCTCGCCGAGGTCTATCGCCGCGTCTCCCGGCTTCCGCGACATCACGACGCGACGTCGTCCTTCGCCCAGTTCTGCGCGGTCCTGGACCAGGTCGAGGACGAGCTGAGCGGCGTGCCGCAGCAGACGCCACCTCCGCCTGACGAGGGAGGACGGATGTATTGTCCACTTCCCGATCGGCTCACCCGCCGCCGCGACGGTGGATTCGCGGCGCGCACCACCGGGCATATGATCAATGTCGGACCAGATGGAGCTGTCGAGGTCGTGAACCTCCGTGCCGGAAGAGTGGAGTTCAGACGATGATCAGACCGTTGAGCCTGCTCGTCCTCTACGTCTCCGACCTCTCGGTGTCCCGGGACTTCTACGCTGCGCTCGGGCTCGACTTCGTCGAGGAGCGGCACGGCGGCGGACCGGTCCACTACTCCTCCACGATGCCCGGCGGCACCGTCCTCGAGCTGTACCCACGCGGGGTGAAGCCCGCCTCCCGGACCCGGCTCGGGTTCGTCGTCGACGACCTGGACGGCGCGGTCGACACGATCCGCACCGCGGGGTGGTCGGTGCGCCAGACGCCGCGGGTGCTCGACCACGGGACCGTCGCCGTCGTCGCCGACCCGGACGGCAACTCCGTCGAACTGCTCGCGGCGTAGGTCCGCGTCACTCGCCGGAGGCGTCGGCTCCCCGCCCGGCGGAGAGGATCCGTTCCTCCCCGCCGAACGGAGGCTGCGGAGGGTGTGAGGGCGCGGGTATCCGTCGTGGACCCGTGGCGCTGAACAGGACAGGGCCGCATCCGCTGTCAGAACCGTGCACGTCAAAGTGACGGAGGGAAACGGCCGACGGGAGCGATGAGCGGCGGGACGTGACAGCTCCGCCGGGTCCGTCCACGCGCCCCCGTCGCGGCCTACCGGAGCCACGTCCGATCATGGCGGGATGGGCGACACTCCCGGACCGATGAGCACACCCACTCCACGTCCCATCGACGTCGACGTCCGCGGCGACGGGAGGGCGGTGCGGATCCGGATAGGCGACGGCGTGCGGGTGGTCACCGCCACGGAGGCACGAACCCTGCTGGAGCTGCTCGACTCGGATGACGGCCTACTCACGTTCGTCGAGGTCGTCCAAGGAGCCTTCTCCCGCAAGGATGGGGCTGCTGCACCGATTGGTGACATCTTGACCTGCCCCACGTTCCGGGTTCCAGATCCGATGGCTAACCTGCAGCCTCTACGAGAGGCTCGCAGTCATGCCACGTCCCTATCCAGCAGAGTTCCGCGCCCGCGCCGTCGCACTGGTCCGTGCGGGCAAACAGGCCAA
>CAJCHX010000575.1 GCA_903970215.1 Acidobacteriaceae bacterium | reverse complement strand
GGGAGCTGTGGATCACCGGCCCGAACATCGTGCGGGGCTACTGGAACAAGCCGGAGGCCACCGCGGCCGCCATCGTCGACGGGTGGCTGCGCAGCGGCGACGTCGCCCGCCTCGACGAGGACGGCTTCATCTACATCGTCGACCGGGCCAAGGACATGTTGATCCGGGGCGGCGAGAACATCTACTGCGTCGAGATCGAGTCGGTCCTCCACGACCATCCCGCGGTGGCCGACGCCGCGATCATCGGCCTCCCCCACGAGGTGCTCGGCGAGGAGGTCGGCGCGGTGGTCCAGCGTCGCCCCGGCGAGGAGGCCGACGAGGCCGCCCTGCAGGCGTTCGTGGCGGAGCGGCTGGCGGCGTTCAAGGTGCCGGTGCGGATCTGGTTCACCGACGAGCCGCTGCCGCGCAACCCGGCGGGCAAGATCTTGAAGCGCCAGCTGCGCGACGAGGTGGCCGGGGCCCAGCCCTGAGGCCCCCGGTCAGCCGGCCAGCGCCGCGGCCAACTTCTCGAGGTCGTCGGGCACGGCCACGTTGGCCCGCTGCGAGTCGGGCACGGTCCGCTTCACCATGCCCGACAGCTCCGTGCCGGGACCGAGCTCGACGAAGCGGCTGACGCCCATCGCGGCGAGGGTCTGCAGCGACTCGCGCCAGCGGACCGGTGCCACGAGCTGGGCGGACAGCAGACGGTCGAAGCCGTCGCGATGCGCGGCCGCGTCCACGTTCGTCACCACCGCCACGCGCGCCGGCCCGAAGGCGGCGGCGGCCACGGCCCGGTCGAGGGGTTCCTGGGCGGGTGCCATGAGGGGGGAGTGGAAGGCGCCGCCCACCGGCAGGGCCATGACCCGCTTGGCGCCGAGGGAGCGGGCCGCCTCGGACGCCTCGGCCACGCCGGCCTCGGTGCCGGCGATCACCACCTGGCCGGGGGCGTTGTCGTTCGCGGTCCAGGCGCCGTCGACGTCCTCGCAGGCCCGGGCGACCGCAGCGGGGTCGAGCCCCAGCACCGCCGCCATGGTGCCCGGCGCGGCGTCCGCGGCCGCCTGCATGGCCGATCCCCGCGCCGCCACGAGGCGGGCCGCGTCGGTGTCGGCCAGCACGCCGGCGGCCACCAGGGCGCTGTACTCGCCGAGGCTGTGGCCGGCCACCGCCGCCGGGTCGCCGGCCAGGCCGGCTCGCCCGACCGCGTCGAGGATCACCAGGGACAGGGCGAAGGTGGCCGGCTGGGCGTTGGCCGTCGCCCGCAGGGTGTCGGCGTCGGCGTCGACCAGCAGGTCCGCCAGGTCGATGCCGGAGGCGTCGCTCAGCCGCTCGACGACGGCCCAGGACGGGTGGTCCCGCCAGGGCGCGCCCATGCCGGCGCGCTGCGAGCCCTGGCCGGGGAAGAGGAGGGCGTACATGGCGGCGAACCCTACCGGGGTGCCTCCCGACCGGGACGGCCTCCGGCGCGGATGCTCGGACGTCAGACCGTTGCCGCCGGGCGGTGCGATACTGGGGGCATGCAGCCGATCACCCTCACCGACGAGCAGCGAGCCTTCCGCGAGTCCATGAGGTCCTTCGCCGAGGAGCGGATCGCTCCCCGGGCCGCCGAGGTGGACCGCAACGGGGTGTTCCCCTGGGACAACTTCAAAGACTGCGTGTCGATGGACCTGCCCGGCCTCGGCCTCGGCCCGGAGTACGGCGGGTCGGGGGCCGACCACGTCACCCAGGCGATCATGGTCGAGGAGCTGGCCCGGGTGTGCGGTTCGACCAGCCTGATGATGGCCATCACCGGCCTGGCCACCAAGCCCATCTCGAACTTCGGGAGCGCCGAGACCAAGGCCCGGTACCTGCCCCGGATCGCCAACGGCGACAGCCAGGGCAGCTACTGCCTGTCGGAGGCCGACGCCGGCAGCGACGTGGCCGCCATGACCTGCCGGGCCGTGCGCGACGGCGACTCCTATGTCCTGAACGGGTCGAAGCACTGGATCACCAACGCCGGCGTGTCCGACGTGTACGTCGTGTTCGCGAAGACCGACCCCGCCGCCGGGGCGCGCGGCGTGTCGGCGTTCGTCGTCGAGCGCGACCACGGGCTGCGCATCGGCAAGCTCGAGACCAAGCTCGGCATGCACGGCAGCCCGACCGGCGAGGTCATCCTCGACGACGTGCGGGTCCCCGCCGAGAACCGCCTCGGCGAGGAGGGCGAGGGCTTCAAGATCGCCATGCACACCCTCGACCGCAGCCGGCCGTCCATCGCCGCCCAGGCCGTCGGCATCGCCCAGGGCGCACTGGACTACGCCGTGGGCTACACCAAGCAGCGCAAGGCGTTCGGTCACCCCATCGCCGAATTCCAGGGCCTGCAGTTCATGATGGCCGACATGGCCATGCGCACCGAGGCCGCCCGGCTGCTCACCTACCGGGCCTGCGCCATCATCGACGAGGGCGACCCCGACGGCGAGCTCAGCGCCGCGGGCGCCACCGCCAAGTGCACGGCCGGCGACACCGCCATGGCCGTCACCGTCGACGCCGTCCAGCTCCTCGGCGGGGTGGGCTACACCACCGACTTCCCCCTCGAGCGCTACATGCGCGACGCCAAGATCACCCAGATCTACGAGGGCACCAACCAGATCCAGCGGGTCGTGGTGGCCCGGAGCCTCCTGAAGTAGCGGGTCTTCGGGCTGCGATCGGCGCGCCGACCACGGGGCGGCTTCGCGCCCGGCGCTACTTGCGTGGGGCGACGGTGATGATCTCGCAGGTGAAGGGTGCGCCTGACCGCTCGATGCGGGCGTCGGCGGAGAGCAGGGCCGTCCGGTGTCGCTCGGCGGCGGCCACGTAGAGCGCGTCCGCAGAGCGCAGCGATGCCTGGGCGAGCACCCAGGCACGAGCCACGTCGTCCCAGGGGGTTCCTTCGATCTCGATCTCGAGGGAGGCCGCGTTCGGCGAGGGCGTCAGCGATCTCGGTGTCCTGGAGCGGATGGTCAGGGCGGCCGGCCGCAGCTCGCAGCCCGGACATCACCTCGAACGCGAAGTGCCCAGGTGCGATCAACGGCTCGGTCGCTGGATGGGCGGCCAGTTGCTGGCGTGCGGCGGCTCCTCGCGGTCCGCTGTCGGCGACGGCGTCGATCACCAGCGAAGCATCGACGATCACGGCGATGGCCGCTGGCTCAGCCGCTTCCCTCGTTCGTCGTGGGCGGCATCGACGGCGTCGGCCACGGCGTCGCGCGCCTGGTCGGGCACCGCTGGCCGGCCGTGAAGCCGCTGCGCTGTTCTGGCCAGGGCATCCTGGCGTCGCAGGTACGCAGCCTGCGCATGCACGGGCTCCCACAGTAGGCCTGCAGCGTGGCGCCTCGGCGGGTGGCTGCCTGTTTGATCCGTTCCAGGCCCTTGGGCAGGATCTGATCAGCACGATACACACGCAGAGACATGAACCGCAGCCGCTTTTGGTGGCGGACACTTGTCTGTCTCGACGGAATCAGCCGGCAAGTGATGGTGGACTCTAAAGCGTGTCCCGATAGGTCAATGGGTGCACTTGGCGTGCCATGCGTCGGTGCGACAGCCTTCGCTCAGCGCCGACTCCCGAGCGAGGCAGTTGCGGAGCTCCGCACGTACTCACTTCAGAATAACGCCACTTTTCTACACAAAACCACATCGAGCACGGGTGGGCAAGGTTGCGGAGCGACTCGTTGTCGTCGAGACTCACCGCAGTCCCTGCGACAAAGTCCTTGACTGCGCCTCAGGAAGCCTATAAGCCGCGAGCCAGGGCGAACTGCGGGGGTGTGGTGGATGAAGCGGCTAAGCAAAGCGATGGGGAAAACCTTTCTCTGCGCTGTTTACGGTGTCGCAGTCATGAGCATCAGCTTGATGGGAATTCTAATAGTTTCAACGAGCAATGCGTCTGCGACGGACTCGCCTGGATTTCGATATGGCACTGACACGAGTTGTCCGACGGTCACGGGATCGGCTCCCTACGGCAACACGTTTACTAATAGCGGTACGAGCTGCGCCGGAACCGGAACAGTTTCAATCAACGGTGGCACGGGATACATGGGCGGCTACTTTGGGCTTTACGGCGGGTTTCAGGTATTAGAAAGTTGTTCAGATAGCAGCAGCTCTATTGGATACGACCACAACGAGGCGGTGGATGCAGAGACGAATCAGTCTGATGGCTACGGTTTCGGAACTGCAATGACGTACATGGGTGGGGGGCCTGGTGCCGACCCGGCCTATTCGTCAACCTACACTGCGGCGCAGGCCACTGCATGGGGTGCGAAGCAAGGACAAGACGCTTACCAGGACGCAAAGGCCCATGGTGTAACCTCGCACTACATCTTTCTGGATATGGAGAGCGCGACTCACGGCTGGAATGAGCAGCTTGTTGGAGGTCCTTGCTCCGGGACCACTAATACGGGATCCTGCTGCACCCCAGCCATCGCACGCGATGTGGTTGATGGGTTTTTAACTCAAGTGAACAACGATGGCTACATCGGCGGCGTCTATGCCAGTTATGATTTCTGGAACTCGGAGACCTTTTCCTGTGGTTCTTGTGGGAGTGGATCCGGGTATCTTCCGACCGCCAACGAATTCACCTACGGTGGAACTCCGACACAGAATAATGCGGGCGCCAACCCGGGAAACGCTCCGAATAATGGGTGGTGCGAGGGGGGAAGCTCATGCACGAACCAAGCTCAGTTCTTCGGCGGGCAGAACAAGGCCACTTCTACTCACACCGACGCTTGGCAGTGGTGCACCCAAGGCGGCAGCTATGAGCTCGGCGACTACGATCAGATAAAAGAAGCAAACATGGGCTCCTCTTGATCAAAGCGGCATGAATCGACGGAAGGAAAACCTTGCGAAAGAATTCTAGTATGCGTGAAATGCGATTACTGTGTGGTGTAATCGCAAGCATGTTGCTTGCCGCCGGCGCTTGCGGGGCTACCAAAAGCACATCGATTCAGGCAACGGTGCCTTCAACGTCCAATGGAGCAACGAGCAGCTCTACTTCGAGTGTTACCTTGTCTGAACCGTCCACGACAACGAGTATCCCTTCATCGACCACTACAGGAGTCCCTTCTGGGACCGTTGCGTGCGCAGGAAGCGGAATGTCATTGACCGTTGGCAACGCTGACGTCGGTGCAGGGTACTTGGACTATGACTTCGTGCTCACAAACTCAATGGGTGCTCCGTGCGTAGTAGAAGGCTTTCCGACGGTTGAGTTCGTGGCTTCTGATTCAGGCCCAATTTCGGTCTCAGTGAAGGAGGTCGAAGGTGCCGTATCAACTATTGTTCCGTCTGTCTTTCAAGCCGTGTCCAGTTTAGCGCCAACGATTGTTCAACCCGGGGGCGCCGCATCCTTCTATCTACAGGTCGATGCTCGACCTTCCTCGGATTGTCCAAGCTTCAGGTCTCAGGTGAGCTGGACAGGTTCAGGTGCTCCTGTATTTTACCCAAGTGATCCGCAAGATTCAATGGGCAGTATCTGTCCAGGTTCGAGTGAGACCGTGAGCCCAATCGGCCCAGCTCCAAGTAGTGAATTCGGGAAGTAATGCGGTTAGATTGCATCGACAGCAACTGTGCGTTGGCGGCTGCTACGGGAGGAATCGAGGAGCTTTACGGTGCCGTGCGGCCCGGTGCGTTAAAAGCCTGGCAGCAGGTACTCTTCCATATGTCATATTAGCCGAATCGATTGACCAGTCGGTACTAATTTCGGTAGATATTACCTGTCATGCCACTCCCGGGTCATTCGGCTCCGGCCTGTGCGCAGTACACGGCTTCGGCTGCGGCCAATCAGGTGTCGTCGGGGCGGCTTGAGCGTCTCCTAGGGTGAGCAGGGGTGTTGTGGATGCGTCATCTCGGCCTCCACCGTGAGTTGTCCTGAATTTGAGCGTTCACCGTAGGGGAATATTGGAGGGTCACCTGCAGGCTCGTGCCTCAGATATCACCAACCTCCATAGACAAAAGTTTAGGGAAGGGCGGCGGGCGAGATCGGGTCAGGGCGGAAGCGGATCTGACGGACACGGCTTTTGACCTGGACACGTCCACCTCGCCGACCTGCGGAGCTTCGACGATTGCCGCCGTGTCAATGCGAGCAGTTCGACCTGCGTCTGGAGCGGTGGTGGCCGACGGGCTGGGCGCGCTCTACCCGCCGGAGGTGGCCGAGGTGGCCGCGGCCCGCTTGGTGGACGCCGCCGCCGAAGCGTTCGCCGAGCGACCCGCCGACCTGGCCCGGCTCGACCAGGTGCGGACCCTGCGCCCCGACTGGTTCCAGTCGAGCGGGATGGTCGGCTACGCCACCTACGCCGACCGCTTCGCCGGCGACCTGGCCGGGGTGGCCGCCCACATCGACCACCTGCGCGACCTCGGGGTCACCTACCTGCACCTGCTGCCGCTCCTCGCCACCCGCCCCGGCGACAGCGACGGCGGGTACGCCGTGGCCGACCACCGGTCGGTCCGTCCGGACCTCGGGACCATGGACGACCTGCGGGACCTGGCCAGGGCGCTGCGGGCCGCCGGGATCAGCCTGGTGCTGGACCTCGTGGTGAACCACGTCGCCCGGGAGCACCCGTGGGCCGAGGCCGCCCGGGCCGGGGACGCCCACCACCGCGCCTTCTTCCTGACCTTCCCGGACCGGACCGGGCCCGACGCCTACGAGGCGACCCTGCCGGAGGTGTTCCCCGACTTCGCGCCGGGCAACTTCACCTGGGACGACGACCTGCAGGCATGGGTGTGGACGACGTTCAACGCCTTCCAGTGGGACCTCGACTGGGCCAACCCCGAGGTGCTCGTGGCCTTCGCCGGCATCGTGTTCTTCCTCGTCAACGCCGGCGCCGAGGTCCTGCGCCTCGACGCCCTGCCCTTCGTGTGGAAGCGGCTCGGGACCGACTGCCAGAACCAGCCCGAGGTCCACGCCGTGGCCGCGGTCCTGCGGGCCCTGCTGCGCATCGTGGCGCCCGCCGTGGTCCTCAAGGCCGAGGCCATCGTCGGGCCCGGCGAGCTCGTCCGCTACCTCGGCGCCGGCCGCTGGAGCGGCCGGGAGTGCGACCTCGCCTACCACAACACCTTGATGGTCCAGGTCTGGTCGACCCTGGCGTCGCGGGACGCGCGCCTGGCGACGCAGGCGCTGCGGGCGCTGCCGCCCAAGCCGGCGGCCACGGCGTGGGCCACCTACGTGCGGGGCCACGACGACATCGGCTGGGCGGTGGATGACGCCGACGCGGCCGCGGTCGGCCTCGACGGGTTCGCCCACCGGGCGTTCCTCTCCGACTGGTACGCAGGGCGGTTCCCGGGCTCGCCTGCGACGGGGCTGGTCTTCCAGGAGAACCCGGCGACGGGGGACCGCCGGATCAGCGGGACGACTGCGAGCCTGGCCGGGGCGGAGCGCGCCGGTGACCCCGGTGCGCAGGCCCTGGTCGTCGGGCGGATCCTGGTGGCCCACGCCGTGGTGTTCGGCTGGGGCGGCATCCCGGTGATCTGGATGGGCGACGAGGTGGCCATGGTGAACGACCCGGGCTGGGCCGACGACCCCGCCCACGCCGGCGACAACCGGTGGGTGCACCGCCCGAGGATGGACTGGGACCTCGTCGCCCGCCGCGACGACGACCCCGTCGCCGGACCTGTCTTCCGAGGGCTCCGCCACCTCGCCCGGGTCCGGGCCTCGCTGCCGCAGCTGCACGCGTCGGTCGAGGCCGCCGTGCTCGACGTGGCCGAGCCGGGGGTCCTGGCCGTGCGGCGCGCCCACCCGCTCGGGCCGCTGCTCGGGGTGTACAACTTCACCGAGTCCGCCCGGAGCGTCCCCGTGCCGATCCCGGGCGGGGCCGGCACGGACGTCCTCGCCGGAGAGGTCGTCAGCGCCGAGGGCGTGGCCCTCGCCCCCTACCAGGCCCGCTGGATCGTGGCGCCGACCTGAGCGAAGCGCTTTCGGTCCTCCCGGTGGCGGCGCTCAGGCGTCGGTCACCGCGCCGTGGGTCCGGCACCTGGCCCGCCACGCCGTGGGCGTCACGGTCACCGCCAGGCGCCGGCCGCAGTCGGGGCAGTAGCGGGGCGGCTCGAGCGGGCCCCGGCAGGCGCCCCCGGACCGGCAGCCCTGCGCCGCCGGCCGGCCGCACCCGGTGCAGAACACCGCCGCGTCAGGGACCGGCACCGCTCAGATGGCGGCACCGAGCGCCCCGATGGGCATCCGGAGCGCCTCGAGCATGGCCAGGTCGTCGGCCGGCGCCCGCCCGAGGGTGGTGAGGTAGTTGCCGACGATCAAGGCGTTGATCCCCGCCGTCAGGCCGAGCGCCTGCAGCTCCCCGAGGGTCAGCTCCCGGCCGCCGGCGTAGCGGAGGATGACGTCGGGCAGGCCGAGGCGGAACAGGGCGATCCAGCGGATCGCCTCCAGCCCGTCGAGCGGCGACCGGCCGGCCAGGGGCGTGCCGGGCCGGGGATCGAGGAAGTTCATCGGCACCTCGGTGGGGCCGAGGTCGGCCAGCTCGCCGATCAGCTCCAGGCGCTGCTCGTCGGTCTCGCCGGTGCCGAGCAGGACCCCGCAGCACAGCTGCATGCCGGCGGCCTTCACCGCCCGGCAGGTCGCCTCGCGCTCCTCCCAGGTGTGGGTGGTCACGATCCGCCCGAAGTGGGAACGGGCCGTCTCCAGGTTGTGGTTGTAGCGGTGCACCCCGCCGGCGGCCAGCCGCTCGGCCTGCCCGTCACCGAGGATTCCGGCCGACACCGCCACGTCGAGGCCGGTCTCGTCCCGGATGACCGGTACGAGCGCCAGGATGCGCTGCAGGGTCCGCTCGTCGGGGCCGCGCACCGCCAGCACGAGGCAGAACTCGCTGGCGCCGAGCGCAGCGGTCTCACGCGCCGCGGCCAGCACCTCGTCGCGGTCGAGGAACGGGGTGGCGAGGACCGGCGAGTCGAAGCGCGACGACTGCGAGCAGAAGTGGCAGTCCTCGGGGCACCCGCCGGTCTTGGCCGACAGGATGCCCTCCACCTCCACCGCCGGACCGCACCACGCCAGGCGGACCTCGTGGGCCAGCGCGGCCAGGCTCGGCACCGCCTCGGGCCCGAGCGCAGCGGCCGAGGCCAGCTCTGGGGCGCTGAGGCGCCGGCGGGTACTGAGGAGCGACTCGCCGAGAGCGTGCAGGACGTCGAGGTGGGCCGGTCGGGACACGGCCGCATCGTAGGCAGGCCGGTCGGCCGCCGTCGGCCGGGACCGCTGCGGCGGACCGACCCGCCGGGCCGGCCGCGCCATCGCCCCGAGAGAGCACCCGCTGCGGCCCTGCGGGCGTGCAGGGGGTCTTCGCCGGCGGCGGGTGTACCGTGAGGAGGGCAGGTCCGCGCCGGGCCGGCAGCCGGCTCCGCCTCTGCGGGGCAGATGGGCGGTTCCCGTGGGAGCCCCAGTGCGTTCCTCGCCGTCAGCGACCCTCGACCGGTCCGCACCCGAGGTGCGCGCCGTGCTCGTCGACAGCCAGCACGACCGCCGCCAGCTGATGGGCTACGTCGTGGCCCTCGCCGCCGGCGTGACCGTGGTCGGCCACGCCGACACCGTCGCCGGCGCCCTGCGCGCCGTGGAGGCGTCGTCGCCGACGGCGGTGGTCGTCGAGATCCAGATGCCTGTCGCCGAGGGCCTCGACGCCGTGGGCGCGCTCCGGGCGGCCCACCCGGACCTGCGCATCGTCGTGTGCTCCTTCCACGCCACCGCCGCCACCCGCCAGGGGGCGCTCGATCGGGGCGCGGACTGCTACCTGGTCAAGCCGCTCAGCCCTTCCGAGGTCGGGGCCGCCCTCCGGGGGTGAGTGCTCAACCGGTGCTGCCGGCCGGCCGATAGAGGACCGTGCAGGTCCGGGGTGCGCCGCTTCCTCCCGGAGCACCGACGAGGACCGGAACCGAGACACCCGTGACCGCTCAGGAGGAGGACCAGCGAACCCACGCCGAGGTCGTCGCTCGCGTCCGCGCCTTCGACCTGGTCCAGGCGGTCCAGACCTCCGACGGCGAGGCCCCCGCCCGGGTGAAGGCCCTCACCGAGGAGGCCGACCGGCGGGGCTGGACCGAGGTCGGCCTGATCTGCCGGTTCGCGTCGGCGGCGGGCGCACGGTTCCGCAATCAGCCCCCGCCGGCGCTCCTCCTCGAGGAGATGACCTGGGTCGCCGAGGGCTCCGCCGACGTCGGCGTGCACGCCCTCGTCGCCGCCTACCGGGCCTGGGTGGGCGACAGGCAGGGAGCCGATGCGAACCCCGACCAGGACCAGGCGCTGCTGGCCGACACGCAGCTGGCCCAGGCGGTGGTGCTCCTCGAGCGCGCCGAGGGCGCCGTGCTGTCGCGCATCGCGGCCCACACCATGTGCGCCATCAGCTTCAGCCGGCGGGACCTCTGGGAGCTCGAGCTCGACCAGTACCGGGCCATCGGCACCATCGACATGTTCTGCGAGGAGCCGGAGCTGCGCTTCGACCCGGGCCTGCCCGGCCGGTCGCGGTGGGCGTCGATCTACAACATCGTCGAAGTCGAGCTGCGCCGGGCGCTGGCCCTGCGCACCGTCGGGGAACCCGTCGGCCAGCGCGAGCGGGCGCAGGCCACCCTCGAGCGCTACCGCGCCGCGGTCGACGCTCGCCTGCCCGCGCACTGGCTGGAGGAGCTGCGGTCCTGCGAGCTGCTGGCCCGCGCCCTCCTCGGCGACCCGGGCACGCTGGCCGCAGCGGAGGCGGCCGCCGGGCCGGGCGCGACCCCCGAGGGGCGCGGCACCGCCCTGACCGCAGCCGCGGTGTGCCTGGCCCACTCGGACCCGGCCGCCGCCCGGGTCGTGGCCGAGCGGGCCGTCGACATCCTGCAGGGCGTGCCGGAGGCCATCGCCCTCGATCTGGCCCTGCACGTGGCGGCCGAGGCCGAGGGATCGGAGGCCGGCCTCCGCCTGGCCCGTGAGCTCACCGCCAAGCTGTCGTTCGCCCGCACCATCCGCCTGAACGCCATGGAGGCGCTCCTGCGCAGCGAACGGTTCCGGATCCGCA
>CAJCHX010000574.1 GCA_903970215.1 Acidobacteriaceae bacterium | reverse complement strand
CGCGGGGCGATGCGGCGGTATGGGGGGTGACCGCGCGATTCCCGATTCGCGGTGTCGGCGGTCGGATCTGCCGTGGACGGGGTGCGCGTCCCGTCGAGCGGTGTGCCATCAACGTTAGGGCGCAGTGATCGGCATCACATCGTCTGTCGCGGCCAAAGTTTCGGCGGTCTTCGTCCGTTCGGGACAACGGTCCGCGCGGCGGTAGGTGATGCATCCGGGCGCGAACGCATGTGACCGCAGTGTTGTGTCGGCCGGCCGACGGCGTCGTCGGCCGTGGTTGTCCCGAACGGACGACGCACGCACGAAACATCGGCCCGCCCGGACATGGTGTCCCCCGTCACACCCTGCCTACCGTCGAAGAGCAATCAGGCGATCCGCCGCACGAATCCGACTCGGAGGCCTCCAGTGGACCAGGCAACGTATTTCTCGTGGGACCATGCCGCACGCGGGGCGGCACCCTGCATCCGGGACGACTCTGTGACCTGGAGCTACGCGGAGTTCGCGGTCCGCGTCGAGGCCTGCGCCGAGCAACTGCACGGTCTCGGGGTGGGTCGCCACGATGTGGTCGCGACCTTCCTCCCGAACCGGGCCGAGCTGGCCGTGACGCTGATGGCGGCGTGGCGGCTGGGGGCGATCGCGACGCCCGTCAATCCCGGCTTCACGCCGAGCGAGGCGAGGCACCAGTTGCAGGACGCCGGCGCGGTGGTGGTGGTGGGCGAGACGCCGGGCGCCGACGACGCCGCCCGGGCGTTCCTGCCGGTCGACCAGCTCGCCGCGGCTCCGAGCGCCGAGTGGCGGCCGCCGCAGCCACCGGCCGCCGGTGACGACGCGCTACTGATCTACACGTCGGGATCGACCGGCCGGCCCAAGGGCGTGCGCCTCTCGCACGGCAACCTGCAGTTCATGAGCTCGACTCTGGCGCAGCATCTCTCGCTGACCGAGCGGGATCACGCGCTGCTGATCCTGCCGCTGTTCCACGTCAATGCCATCTGCGTCAGCCTGCTGGCGCCGATGGTGGTCGGCGGCCGGCTGAGCATCACTGGCAGGTTCTCGGTGTCGCGCTTCTTCGCGGACGTCGAGAAGCTTGCGCCCACATACTTCTCCGCGGTGCCGACCATCTACGCGCTGCTCATCTCCCGCGGGAACCCGTCGCCCGCCGCCGTAGCCTCCTTGCGGTTCGCGATCTGTGGGGCGGCGCCGATCTCGAAGGAACTGCTCGACCGTGTGCAGTCCGCGCTCGGCATCCCGATCGTCGAGGGCTACGGGCTCACCGAGGGGACATGCGTGAGCGCGTGCAATCCGCTGGACGGAGTCCGCAAACTCGGCACGGTCGGGCCGGCGTTGCCTGGTGAGGTGATCCGAATCGTCGATCCCGCAGGCGATCCCGTGCCGCAGGGCGAGCGCGGCGAGGTGGTGATCTCGGGGCCCAACGTGATGCAGGGCTACCTGAATCGGCCCGAGGCGACCGCGGCGACCGTGGTGGACGGGTGGCTGCATACCGGCGACGTGGGGATCCTCGACGAGGACGGCTACCTGTCGATCGTCGACCGCATCAAGGACATGATCATTCGCGGAGGAGAGAACCTGTACCCCAAGGAGATCGAGAGTGCCCTCGCCACCCACACCGCGGTCGTGGAGTGCGCGGTCGTCGGCGCGCCGGACGACGTGTACGGCGAGGTGCCTGTCGCGTACGTCGTGATCGACCCGGGCACCTCGCTGACGGGGGAGGAGCTGGCGGACCACCTCGTCGAGCGGCTCGCGCGGATCAAGCTCCCGGCGGCCATCCACGTCGTCGAGGAGCTGCCGCGCAACCCCGTGGGCAAGATCGACAAGCGCGCTCTGCGCGCGGTAGTGACGCTCTAGTGTCCATATCAGATCGCGATCGAGGAGACAGCCGTGACACCGTTGCCGGCCGGACGCACGGCGGTCGGCCGAACCGACTCGGCGACCGACGCCGCCCGGCGGCGGCTCGCGACCTTCCCGTCCGCAGCCGACGAGACGGTGCTGGCTCGCGCCGCGGCGATCGCCCGGAGGCTGCGCGCCGACGAGAGCGCGATCGTCGCGGATGTCGCCGGGACCCTCGCCCGCGAGATCGATCAGCTCGACATCGACCCGGCCCTGGCCGAGTTGTTGGACGCGAGCGTGCACGGCAACGTCGCGACGATCATCCACGTGCTGGCCAACGACATCCCCGTCGACCACCTGCAGCCGACCACCGCGGCGGTCGAGTACGCGCGTCGGCTCGCCCAGCGCGACGTGCCCTCGAACTCGCTCGTCCGCGCCTATCACATGGGTCAGAGCGTCGTCCTGCGCCGCTGTTACCAGCTGATCGACGAACTCGCGCAGCCCGGTGACGATGTCATGGCGGTCACGCGGCACGTCTCGGACGTGCTGTACGGCTACATCGACTGGATCACGCTGTACGTCTTCGAGGCGTACGAGGACGAACGCCGACGGTGGCTGGGTGCCGAGGCCAACGTGTTCGCGGCGGCCGTCCACCGCATGCTGGCGTCGCCGGACGCCGAGTCCGAGACCTTCGAGCGCGAGACCGGGTACCGCCTGCGGCGCACCCATGTCGCTGCGGTCGTGTGGTCGGTCGACGGCTCGGGTGCCGACCTCAGCGCCCTGGACCGGACGGCCCGGGCGGTGGCGGTGGCCTTGCGTGCTGCCGGGCCCCCGATCGCGACCGCGGTCGACCGCACGACACTCTGGGTGTGGGTGCCGCTGGCGGGACGGGCCGGCGGGCCCGCGCGGATCCCGGCCACCGGTCGCGACGCCGACGCCGATCCCGTAGTCGCTGCGGTCGCGGCCCATCCCGGAGTGCGGGTGGCGCTCGGACTGCCGGCGGCCGGGGCGCAGGGTTTCCGTCGCTCGCACGAGCAGGCGCGGGCGGCGTACGCGGTAGCGACCGTGCCCGGGAGTCCCACCAAGGCCGTGGTCGGGTTCGGTGACCGCGGCGTGGCGATCGCGTCGCTGCTGGGCCGCGACGTCGACGCGACCCGGGTGTGGGTGCACGAGGTGCTCGGCGCGCTCGCGGACGACGAACCCGCGATGGTGCGGTTGCGCGAGACCCTCGCCGTGTATCTCACGACCCGCGAGAGCAACGTGCACACCGCGGAACGCCTGAACCTCCATCCGAACACGGTCAAGTACCGGGTC
>CAJCHX010000573.1 GCA_903970215.1 Acidobacteriaceae bacterium | reverse complement strand
ACGGCGCCTGTCGTCGAGGCCGCAACCACGGGCCGCTCGTGGCGCACTCCGCTGCTCGTGCTCGTCGGCGTCGCCGCCGTGCTCGGGCTCGGGGGGCTGGCTTTCAAACTCCTGCGCACCCCGGAAGCGCCGGCGGTCGCCCCAGAGCCGCCCCGCGTCCGTCCCGCCGCTGAGACCGGACCGGTGACCGGGGCCACCGCCGACAGCGCGCCCGTCACCGTCGACGGTGACGTCACGGACGTCGCCGACCTCGACGCGGTCGAGGCCGACGATCACCGCAAGATCGGCGAGTAGCTCAGCGCCGAAACACGGTCTGATGGGACTGGATCGCCACCAGGGCGCAGGCCAAAGCGATCACGACGAACAACCCGTCTACTCCGCTCCCACCGCCGCGGAAGAACGTGGTGACGGCCACGATCATCGCCAGCAGCGAACAGATCCACGCAGCGAGACATCGGCCGGTCATGGATCCGACACTAGTCCGGCCTGCCCCGCACGCGCAGCTGCGGACGAGCGCCGCCGTGACCTGGACGGACATCCGATCAGGGCTCGGCGGCCGGATCGCCCACGGACCTCGCCGCCGGAGCCGCAGAGCGCTAGCGTCCGAGTATGGGATCGCGACGTGCGCGCAGACTCGCGGCGTCGACGTGCGTCGTTCTCGCCGCGAGCGTGCCGACGGCGTGCGCCGACCTGCCCTGGCCGGGGCATGACAGCGACGATGATGCAGGCGGCTCCGCCGAGCCTTTCACCGTGGCTGCCACCACGTCGAGCCCGCCTCCACTGACCCCATACGACGTCGGCGGCAACGGCCCCGAGGCCACCGCGTCCAGGCCCACGATCGGTACGGGCTTCGTCACTTTCGACGACCCGGTCGGGCTGGTCGAGAGTGAATGCACCCTGGGCTTCTTCGCGCGCTACCCCAACCGCCAGATCGTCGTCTTCACCGCGGGCCACTGCGCGGACGCTGCGAAGTCCGACCCGCTGGATACGTCGATCATCGCCCGCTATCTCGACCCGGCCGGCGACAGCGTGCCGTTCGGGGAGTACATCAAGGCGGTGCACTCGCCGACGTGGTACGGCCAGGACATCGCGATGATTCAGGTGGCGAAGCCGTCGGTGCAGCCCGTGGCGCAGGCCGTAGGGGCCGTGACCGGATACAGCACGGCGGACGACCTGGAGGACAGTCGGCCCACGATCTGCGTGCTCGGCGGTAAGACCGGCCTGCACTGCGGGGCGTTCGGAGGCCTCGTCGGGATCCGGGTGACGTGGACGGGAATCCCAGCCGTCGAGGGCGACTCCGGCGGACCCGTGTATGCCCGCTGGCCGGACGGCACATACACCGCTGTGGGCGTTGTCGACGGCGTGCAGACGACGCAACGCGGGATGGGCACGGGCGTCGGCTACGGCACGCTGATCGCCGACGACATCAAGGCCAGCGATCTCACGCTGCTGGGCACCCGTTGATCGCTGGGCGCTGATCCCTGGGCACCGATTCAGCGCCCCGCGCGAAACACCCGCGGGTACACGGTGATCGTGAATCGGCCGTCGCTCGGTAACGGGACCTCGGCATGGACGGGTGCGCCGCCCACCCGCCGGAAGTCCGCCGGCAACGTCTGCTGGCTCCGCCCACCGCCGACGAAGAGGCAGTGTCCGTTGGGGTTGATCTCCAGCCGACCCGCGCTGCCGGGAACCGTGAGATGGACCGCTCCGGCGATCTCGAACGCAGAACGCGCCGGGAACCGGGAGACGATGCCGTTGTGCAACCACCGCGGCAGGTAGGGGAAGAACCGTACGTCGGCTGCTCCAGGGCCGGGGACCACTATCGGCGCGGGGATCTGCAGCGGACTGCCTTCCGGTACCAGCGACGGCTGATAGCCGCTGCCCGGCCAGAACCCGTTGCGCGGCACCGCGGGGTCGATCCCGTGGCGAGGGTCCGCCAATGAAGCGGGGGGCGCCAGACCCACGACGACGCCCGGTGGGGTCGGTGCCGCCGCAGCGGGCCCGACTCCGGAAAGCGCCGCGCCGATCGCTGCGACAGCGATGGCGCCCGCGCCGAGAACGCCCAAGCGAACCCCGCGTCGGATCAGCAGATGGCGCATCACCGCACAGTAGGACGCGATCCGGCGCGCCGCGACGATTGCGGTCGGCGTGATTCGACCGCGCGCCCAGCACGGAATCGCCCGTGAGGCCCGGGCGTTGCACCGGCCATGAGCGCACCCTCCGTCGAGTCGCCGCTGCTGCGACTGTTCGCCGACACCTCCGAGTCGATTCTGATCACCCTCAAGCGCGACGGCCGTCCACAGTCGTCGAACGTCACGCACACCTGGGATGCGGAGCATCGCACCGCTCGTGTCTCGGTGACCGACGACCGCGCCAAGACCCGCAACATCCTGCGCGACCCCCGGGTCTCGCTGCACGTCAACGCGGCGCAGTTCTACGGCGGGTACGCCGTCGGCGAGGGCATCGGGGTGCTCGGTCCCGTAGCGCACGAGCCCGACGACGAGGCGGTGGCTGCGCTGATCGACTACTACCGGACACTGCGTGGCGAGCATCCCGATTGGGCCGAGTACGCCCAGGCGATGATCGACCAGAAGCGCAGGCTGTTGACCATCCCGATCGACCGGGTCTACGGGCTCGCGCGCTGATCCGCCGCGGCGGGCGAGCGATGCGCGGGCCTGGCCCGAGCACGCGGCTGCGGCGTAGGTTCGGTCGTATGAGCACGTCATGGCAGGACCAGAGCGCGGTGTCGCTGATGCTCGACGAGTGCCGTACCTGGGCGGTCGTCGGCCTGTCGGGTGACCCGGACAAGACCGCCTACCGGATCGCGGCACTACTGCAGTCGCGCGGCAAAACCATCGTCCCGATCCATCCGAGCGCCCCGACGGTGCTCGGCGAGCGTGGCTACGCGACTCTGGCCGAGGTCCCGTTCCCGGTCGACGTGGTGGACGTCTTTCGGCGATCCGAGTCGGCCGGACCCTTCGCCGATGAGGCCATCGCCGCGGGCGCCCGTGGGATCTGGTTCCAACTCGGAGTGATCGACGAGTCCGCATTCTCGCGCGCCCAGGCGGCCGGCGTCCCGATGGTGATGGACACGTGCCCAGCGATCGAGTGGCGCAAGCGCGGCCAGTGAGCCGGATCCGGATCCCCGTGACCGCGGCGGACGGGCCGTGCCGGGTCACGGCGGGTAGTACCGTCCGAGGCCGGGTTGCGAAGGGTGGGTCAGGTCGGCCGGGCCCGCCCCCAGGACGCGCAGCAGGTTCCCCGTGATTGCCCCGACGATGTGCGCCGGGCACGTGGTGTCCGCGGCGCACGGGACCAACGCCGGGATCCAGTTGTTGGTGCCGGAGTCCCACACGCCCGCGTGTCCCACCGGATCGGTGTAGTAGGTCATGTCGGAGTAGAAGATGTCGCCGGCGCGCGAGAGCGGCTGCGCATGGGCGACGCCCAGCGGTGAATGCGCGAACACCTGCACGTTCGCCGGATATTCGAACCCTGGTTCCAGGCTGTCGACGTCGGATCGGATCACTCCGGGCACCTGCTGTCCATCCCGCAGTCCTGTGCCGGCGAAGATCCACGCGCTGCCGTCCACGACCGTCAGCGCGCCGGCCGGTGCGTGGGGCTCGAGGAACCCGTTGTACGACTCGCCGACGAAGTCGTCCTCGGGCCAGTCCGCGGGCCTCGAAGCCCACGTGTTGCCCGTCACCTGGAGCGGATCCCCGTGGCGGTCGAGCGGATCCTCGGCCGAATCGCGGTAATCGACCTCCTCGCGGTCGGGCCCGAGCGACGACGGTTCCACCCGCACGTGGCGCAGCATCCCGCTGGCCCCGAAGAACGCCAGGTTCACCCCGTCCTGTTGCGCGGCCACCGCTGCGCGCCGTTCTTCGAGCGACCAACATTCGTCGTGGCCCAGGGAGAACACGGCTCTATGGTGGGTGAAAATCTCCGGGTGCTCGATGACCGTGAGGTCGGTGACGTATGCGACGTCCAAGGCATTCTGCTCGGCCCATCGCACCAGGGGCAGCTCGAGCGCGAGGAAATCGCCGGTGCCCTTGCCGCCGTTGTCATCGAAGGCGTACGGCCGATCGAAAGACACGACCCGCGCCCGCGAGCACAGGGGATAGACGTCTACTGGGCACGATCCACGACCGGCGTAGAAGTCGTAGCCGCCATAGGGGTTCCAAGCCTGCCAGGTGAGCACATCGTTCTTCACCAGGTACGCGGCGCGGCTCGCCGGATCCCACACGGTGAGCGGCACGTACGACTGTTGGCCACCGCTGCCGACGAGCTTGAACAGGTAGTCGCCCTGGACGAAATCGCGAGTGATGCGCACCCGCAGCGACACCGCCCAGTCGCTGCACGACACGGTGTCGGTCCCGGCACTCAGCGGGCATTGGTGCTGCTTCGTGCCGGTCATCGGAGATGATGTCCACACCAGCCGCGCCCCGGCTCCGCGGTAGTAGCCGACCCGGTACGCCTCGACGTGGAACCGCGGGGCGTCGGTGGACACGTACAGGCTGACCGTGTCGCCGGCCTCGGCGTACGTCTTGTCTGCGAATCCGGCGATCGTGCCGGGCGGGACGCCCGTTATCCGCCACGCAGTGGTTCCCGGGCGGGCGTTCTCCGCCGCCACCCACCGCGCGGTCACACCGTCCGGGCCGAGTGCGGTGGCAGCCGAAGCGGCGGCGGTGGTTGCCGGCGGGCGCGGCGGTGTGTCGCGTCGACCGGAACAACCGCCCACCACCAGCGCGATCATCGTGATCAATGTCGACGCGAGAAACAGCCTCGAACGGAGTCGACCACCAGGCACGAAGTCATCTTCACACGTGGTTCGTTCTCGTGCGGTGCCTAGGAGGTTCGAGCTCCCGTCACTGTGGCGTCGAGAACTGGCCGCCAGAAATGCCTCGGCATCACAGCGCCGAAGGATCGTCCCACCGTCATCCCGCGATGTCGCGCCATCAAACGACCCGGAGGTGCCCGGTGGCGCCAACACGTTCCCGCTGCTCGACGACGGTGTCGGTGCGCCCCCGCGCTGCCCTGAGCTCCACGCCGAAGGTAAGCGCCTGAACCTCGTCGACGGGCACGTCGAGATCGGCGGCGATCATCCGCGCTGCGGCCCTCCCTCTACGGAAGATCTGGGGGGGAAGACCTTCGACATCTCGTGGGCCTCCATCCCGCCGGGTTCCCCGCTGCGGTATCCCTTCCCTGACAGGTCGACGCACATCTGCCGGTGGTGCCAGTCGCTCATCCGTCCCGAATCACGTAACGCGTGGGTCAGCGCCATCGCCGAGACCTTGAGCTGGCTGCGCACTTGGAGCACGTCGTCGGTGGTCGGGTTGCGCCGTAGGTACGCCGGGAGCACCTCCCGAGGCATGAGGAACTCGCTCGCGAACCTATCCGCCTCCTTCTCCTGGGCGGCGTCGTCGGTCGACTTGGCGGGGTGCATCACCAAGTGTCCCGGTAGGGGTTTCACGCCGATCGCCCACTGAGTACGTACCACCCGCGCCGCGTGAGCAGGGTCGATGCCGGCCAGGTCGGTCGGCACCGACACCTCCGGCAACACGAACCGCCGGCTTATCCACCGCCCCACCTCGATTCCGAGTTCACCCGCGGCCACCGCCGCAGCACGCTGCCTCGCACCCGCACGACGTGCGGCCCGGAAGCTGACCTCCGACGCGGCGATACCCGGCACGTCCCCACGACCGAAGAAGCCTTCGGGGAATTCGAGAACGTGCGACAGTCCGGACGCTGCACCCGCCGGAGCGTCACCGGACTCATATCGTGTGACCGTCCTGACCGTCACACCGAGTGCCCGCGCCAAGTCGGTCTTGGTCATCCCCCGGCGGGTACGCGCCAATCGGATACGTTCGGGATCGAGGAACAGGTCAGAGCGCCTCGGTGATGGTGAAGTCGACATCGTCGCCTCCCATCTTCGCGGCGATGGTGAACTAGTACCCACTGTCGTCGGCAGAGCCAGAAGCGGTTCCCGGATGATCCGGAAACCGCTTCTGACCTGGTATTTCTTTTGTGGAGCCTAGGAGATTCGAACTCCTGACATCCGCCTTGCAAAGGCGGCGCTCTACCAACTGAGCTAAGGCCCCGGGAGGGGTTGTGGTGGGCCTAGGAGGACTTGAACCTCCGACCTCTTCGTTATCAGCGAAGCGCTCTAACCGCCTGAGCTATAGGCCCTTGAACCGAGGGGAAACTTTACCCCACCGCCCTCGGTAAGGACAAAACGGCTGGTCACGAACCTAATCGCGATCAGCCAGAGTCACCTCGACACCGCCTACCAATTCGGAGCACAAGTTGTAGATGAAGGCACCCACCGTGAACAGCGCGGTGAACAGCACGACGTACGCGACGCCCACCAGTGCGGCCCACCCGAACACGTCGCCCGACGAGACCAGGCTCGCGCCCGTCTGGTCGTTCACCAGTGTCGAGAAGCTGTTGTTCAGCCTGGCCCACACACCCATGCCGTCGAGCACGATGTACAGCGCGCCCACCGCGATCATCCACACGAAGAACAGCACCACAGATACCACGAGGCTCAACTTGAAGGTGCTCCACGGGTCGATGTGCCGCAGCTGCATCGAGGCCCGCACGGGCCCCGCAGAAGCGCGGACCGCTGCCGCCCTCGCAGGAGAGGTGCTGGACGTGCTATTGGCCGCACCCACCTCGTATGGCCCCACCGTCCCCACCGCCGGACCGGACGTAGCCGGCTCGGCCGTGGCGACGGCACTGACGTGATGGATCTTGTCCAGGTCGGGTAGATCCCGCGGCAGCTCGTTGCGCTCGACGCTCGACGTCTTGGCGTCGACGGCGCGTCCCACAGCTGTGTCGCGTCTCTGTACCCGCGTGGGGGCGTCCGGACGAGGACCTGGTGGCACCTGTTCGGTCGGCCGACCGACCGGTCCGCCGGGTCCGCTGCCAGGAGTGCTCACGGAAAAGCTCCTTACTCGCTGCCCTGCTGAGCCGCGTCGTCGTCCTGCGGGTCGGAGTCGCTCTCGTCGGCGTTCCGCGCGATGGCCAAAAGCGTAGTGCCTTCGCCGAGGTTCATGAGCCGGACACCCTTGGTCTGCCGACCCGCCTTGCGAACCTGGCGCGCCGCTGTCCGAATCACCCCACCTCCGGACGTGATGGCGTAGAGCTCCGTCTCGTCGTCCACGATAAGCGCGCCGACGAGGTTTCCGCGCCGCACGTCGAACTGGATCGTGAGCACACCCTTGCCGCCGCGACCCTGCACCGGGTAATCGTCCATGGATGTCCGCTTAGCGAACCCGCCGGACGTGGCGACCAGCAGATACGTGCCCTCGACCACCACATTCAGGGCGAGCAGCTCGTCGTCTCCGTTGAATCGCATGCCCTGCACCCCGGACGTGGCACGTCCCATGGGGCGCAGCGCCTCGTCGGTCGCCGAGAAGCGGATCGATTGCGCGTTCTTGCTCACCAGGAGCAGATCGTCCTCAGGCGAGCCGAGTACGGCCCCGACCAGCTCGTCGTCGTCACGAAGGTTGATCGCGACGATGCCTCCACTGCGGTTGGAGTCGAAGTCCACCAGCCGAGACTTCTTCACCAGGCCCGCGCGTGTCGCCAGGATCAAGTAGGGCGCATCCTCGTACGACTGGATCTGGATGACCTGCGCGATCCGCTCCTCCGGCTGGAAGGCGAGCAGATTGGCGACGTGCTGGCCGCGGGCCGTCCGGCCGGCCTCCGGTAGCTCGTACGCTTTGGCGCGGTATACGCGGCCCTTGGTGGTGAAGAACAGGATCCAGTCGTGCGTGGAGCACACGAAGAAGTGCTCGACGATGTCGTCCTGCTTGAGTTCGGCGCCCTTGACGCCCTTCCCCCCGCGCTTCTGGCTGCGGTAGAGGTCGGTCTTCGTGCGCTTGGCGTAGCCCGTCTGCGTGATGGTCACCACGACGTCTTCGCGGGCGATCAGGTCCTCGTCGGACACCTCGCCGTCGGCCGGGATGATCCGCGTGCGGCGGTCGTCACCGAACTTCTCGACGATCTCCACCAGTTCGGAGCGCACGATGGCGCGCTGCCGCTCCGGCTTCTCGAGGATGTCCTTGAGGTCGGCGATCTCGAGCTCGATCTCGGCCAGCTGATCGACGATCCGCTGCCGCTCGAGCGCCGCCAGGCGGCGCAACTGCATGTCGAGGATCGCGGTCGCCTGGATCTCGTCGACATCGAGGAGCTCCATGAGGCCCGTTCGCGCGATCTCGGTGGTCTGCGAACGCCGGATCAGAGCGATCACCTCGTCGAGGGCGTCGAGGGCCTTCACCAGACCGCGCAGGATGTGGGCCCGCTCCTCCGCCTTACGCAGGCGGTAGCGGGTGCGCCGCACGATCACGTCGAGCTGATGGGTCACGTAGAAGCGGATCATCTGGTCGAGCCGCAGGGTGCGCGGCACTCCGTCGACGATCGACAGCATGTTGGCGCCGAAGCTGGTCTGCAGCGAACTGTGCTTGTACAGGTTGTTCAGCACGACCTTGGCGACAGCGTCCCGCTTCAGGGTGACGACGATGCGCATCCCCGCGCGGTCGCTGCTCTGGTCCTCGATCTTCGAGATCCCGGCGATCTTGCCGTCGCGGACCTGCTCGGCGATGGATTGGATCAGATTGTCGGGGTTCACCTGGTACGGCAGCTCGGTGATCACGATCGTGGTGGCGCCCTTCGCCTCCTCCTCGATCGACACCACGCCCCGCATGCGCACCGAACCGCGCCCGGTCGTGTACGCGTCGTGGATGCCCTGGGAGCCGACGATCAGGCCGTGAGTCGGGAAGTCAGGGCCCTTGACCCGCGCCATGCAGGCTGCGAGCGTCTCCTCCTGGTCGGCATCGAAGTTGTCGAGGCACCAGATCACGGCGTCGGCGACCTCGCGCAGGTTGTGCGGCGGGATGTTGGTCGCCATGCCGACGGCGATCCCGCCGGAGCCGTTGATCAGCAGGTTCGGTACCCGGCCCGGCAGCACCGTCGGCTCGGTGGTCTTGCCGTCGTAGTTGGGGACGAAGTCGACGGTGTCCTCGTCGATCTCGCGCAGCATCTCCATCGCCAAGGGCGTCAGCCGCGCTTCGGTGTACCGCATCGCCGCGGGACCGTCGTTGCCGCGTGAGCCGAAGTTGCCCTGCCCGTCGATGAGCGGGTAGCGCATCGACCACGGCTGCGCGAGCCGGACCAGTGCGTCGTAGATAGCCGAGTCACCGTGCGGGTGATAGTTACCCATCGTCTCCGCGACCGGCCGGGCGGCCTTGACGTATCCGCGGTCGGGCCGGAATCCCGCGTCCTGCATGGCGTACAGGATGCGGCGCTGTACCGGCTTGAGGCCGTCCCGCACCTCGGGCAGGGCGCGCCCGACGATCACGCTCATCGCGTAGTCGATGTAGCTGCGTTGCATCTCCTGCTGGATATCGACCGGTTCGATCCGGTCGCCTCCCCCGGTCTCGGGCGGCAGGGTGGTGTCAGTCATGAGAGTGGAGTCCTTCTCGGGCTTCGATTCGGATCGGCGATGGACCGGGCGGCGTTATACGTCGAGGAACCGGACGTCCTTGGCGTTGCGGGCGATGAACGAGCGGCGGGCCACCACGTCTTCGCCCATCAGGATCGAGAACAGCTCGTCGGCCGCAGCGGCGTCATCGAGGGTCACTCGCTTGAGCACTCGGACCGCGGGGTCCATCGTGGTCTCCCACAGCTCCTTGGCGTTCATCTCGCCGAGACCCTTGTAGCGCTGGATACCGTCGTCCTTGTTGATCTTGCGGCCGGCGGCGAGACCATCCGCGAGCAGAACGTCACGCTCCCGGTCGCTGTACGCGAACTCCGGCGCACTCTTCTGCCACTTCAGCTTGTACAACGGCGGCTGGGCGAGGAAGACGTGACCGAATTCCACCAGCGGCCGCATGAAGCGGAAGAGCAGCGTCAGCAGCAGCGTGGCGATGTGCTGGCCGTCGACGTCGGCGTCGGCCATCAGGATGATCTTGTTGTAACGCAGCTTGGCGAGATCGAACTCGTCGTGGATCCCGGTGCCGAACGCGGTGATGATCGATTGCACCTCGGTGTTCTTGAGGACCTTGTCGATCCGCGCCTTCTCGACGTTGATGATCTTGCCGCGGATCGGCAGGATCGCCTGGTACATCGAGTCACGCCCGGATTTGGCGGAGCCGCCGGCCGAGTCGCCCTCGACGATGTACACCTCGCACTTGCTGGGATCGTTGCTCCGGCAGTCCGCGAGCTTGCCGGGCAGACCACCGATGTCGGTGGCCGACTTCCGGCGGACCAACTCACGCGCCTTCCGGGCCGCGATCCGCGCCTGCGCCGACGCGGCGGCCTTCTGAACGATCACCTTGGCATCCGCGGGGTTCGACTCGAACCAGTGCGAGATCTGCTCTCGCGACACCCGCTGAACGAAGCTCTTGACCTCGGTGTTGCCCAGCTTGGTCTTGGTCTGGCCCTCGAACTGGGGCTCGGCCACCTTGACGGAGATGACGGCGGCCAGCCCCTCCCTGATGTCGTCGCCGGTCAACTCGCCGTCCTTCTCTTTGACCAGCTTCTTATCCCGGGCGTACGCCTTGACGACCGTGGTCAGCGCGGCGCGGAAGCCCTCCTCGTGGGTGCCGCCCTCGTGCGTGTTGATCGTGTTCGCGAAGGTGTGCACCGACTCGGCATAGCCGGCGTTCCATTGCATCGCGACCTCGAGTTCGTGGCCGGGCTCCTTACCCTCGAACGCGATGATCGAGTTGTGGATCGGCAACTTGGCGGTCCGCGCGTTGATGTGCTTGACGTAGTCGACCAGGCCGTTCGGGTAGTGGAACACCCGCTCGCGCTTCTTCGGCTTGGCCTCGGTGCGGCTCTCCTCGGCCTCGTCGCGTGCCGACTTGGCCTCCTCGGCCACGCCCGGGTCCTCCACCTCGGCGACACTGGTGCGCTCGTCGGTGAGCGTGATGGTCAGGCCCTTGTTGAGGAATGCCATCTCCTGCAGTCGCCGGGAGACGGTGTCGAAGTCGTACCGCGTGCCCTCTTTGAAGACGCGGTCGTCGGCCCAGAACCGCACGGTGGTGCCGGTGCGGTCCGCCCGTGCGCCCTTGCGCAGTTCAGAGGCGACGGCATCGCTCTTGCGCTCGTCCCAGTGGTAGTCCTGCTCCCAATGGAAGCCGTCGACGTCGACCTCGACCTCGACCCGGCGCGACAACGCGTTGACCACCGAGATGCCCACACCGTGCAGGCCGCCCGACACGGCGTACGAGTCGGAGTCGAACTTGCCGCCTGCGTGCAACGACGTCAGAACCAGCTGCACCGTGGGGATGCCCTTCGCGTGCATCCCCACCGGGATGCCGCGGCCGTCGTCGACCACCTGGACGCCACCGTCCTCGAGCAACGTCACGTCCACTCGTGACGCATAGCCGGCCATCGCCTCGTCGACGGAGTTGTCGACGACCTCCCAGATCAGGTGGTGCAGACCGCGCGGTCCCGTCGTGCCGATGTACATGCCCGGCCGCTTGCGGACGGCCTCCAACCCCTCGAGCTGCTTGATGGAGTCGGCGCCATAACTACCGCTGGGATCGGACTTCTTCTGAGCAGCCACGATGTCTTCGGCACTCCTTCGTCGAGTCCGGTGCGCGACCGCAGAGCGGCCCCGAGCACTCGGAGGCTTCGCGGCCGCCGCGTCGCAGCGTCGGCCCGTTACCCCTTCATCCTACCCGCAATGACCACGAGGAGACGTCTGGCACGCCCCTGACTTCGCTCCAGACCGACTTTCTTACGCCCGGGGTCTTCGGCAGGCCGGATCGGGGGTGACGATGCCCAGAGCGCCGCTGAGCCGACGAGCGCCCCGGATCGGGCTATCCGTACGTGTCGCGCGGCCCGCGCCCGGAGACGTGCCGCTCCCCTTTTCGCCAGCTCGGCGCCGCAGGTCCCGTGATCTGGAGTCGAGTCACCACGCCCTGTCCCACCGCCGCGTTGATCTTCGCGAGCAGCTGCCGCTGCATCAGCCTCAACTGGGTGGCCCATGCGGTCGACTCGGCCGAGACGTACAGCGTCTTCTCCCGAAGGCCGGTGGCCTGCGCGTGCGCAGCCACGTCGGCACCCGCGACAGTCGCCCAGCAACCCAGGACGGTGCCCTCGCTCACCTTGCCGTCCCACCCGCGGGCCTTGGCGATTCCGCTGATCAAGGCCCCGAACGCCTGGGGATCGCGCGAGTCGGGTCCGGCACCCGACCACCGGCGCGAGCCCGACCGCAGGCGCCGGACTCCCCCACTCATCGGCGAGGCCATCCCCCGGCCCACCTGTTTGCCGGCCGCTTTCGCCGCGGCCCGTGCGTCCTCGAGTGCGCGCCGCGCGATGTCGGAGCCGCGCAGTTCCCCCTGTCCCCGATCGGACGCACGCTCGGGAGGTCTGTGCTCGGGAGGTGTGTGCTCGGGCACTGAGCTGGCTACCACTGCGCCCCCTGGTTCACGTACCTATCGCTTCGGGTCCGGGAATCCCGGAGTTCGGGTCAGCCTACGCCGGACCTGCGACGACATCCGCGAGCCGGGACGTGCGTTCGTCCACCGGGCCCTCGACGGTCACCTCGAACCGACGGGCGCGCAACGACTTCGGCAGGTCTTCGGGGACCGCGGCGGTGATCAGAACCTGCTCGGTGCCCTCGGCGACCGCTGCGAGCGCCGCACGGCGGTCGGCATCGAGCTCCGCGAAAACGTCGTCGAGCAGCAGGACCGGCTCGCCACCGTCGGCGCGCAACAACTCGAGCGACGCCAGCCGCAACGCGAGCGCGAACGACCACGACTCGCCGTGTGAAGCGAAGCCCTTGGCGGGCTCGCTTCCGAGCATCAGCTCGAGGTCGTCGCGGTGCGGACCGACCAGGCACAGACCCCGATCGATCTCGCGCGGACGGGCGGCGGCGAGGTCGGCGAGCAGCTGCCGCTCCAGGCCCGCGACGGTCGGCTCCCGATCGACCGGGGCCGTCAGGGTGTCCCGGTAGCGCATGTCCGCAACCCTCGAGCCGACCGCGAGCGCGGCGTACGACGTGGTCACGTACCGGCGCAACTCGGACACGAGTTCCATTCGCGCATAAAGGATCTCGGCGCCGAACCGAGCAAGTTGCCCATCCCAGACATCGAGGGTCGACAGCATCATCGCGGCGTCGTCGCCACCGCGCCGAGCGGCCGCTCCGGCAGTCTTCAACAGCGCGGTCCGCTGACGCAGCACTCGGTCGTAATCGGCCTTCTCCGCGGCGATGCGCGGCGTCCGGAGGATCGCGAGTTCGTCGATGAACCGGCGCCGCGCGCCCGGCTCACCGCGGACGAGAGCCAGGTCCTCGGGTGCGAACAACACCGATTGCAGGATTCCGAGCAACTCCCGCGGCCGCCGGCAGGGAGCGGTGTTGATCCGTGCGCGGTTCGCGCGACCGGCGACGATATCGATCTCCGCGGTCAGCTCGCGCCCGTCGTTGACCACCGTGGCGGACAACGACGCACTCTCGCGCCCGACTCGGATCAACGGCTGGTCTGTAGAGACGCGATGCGAACTCAATGTCGCGATGTAGTTCAGCGCCTCGAGCAGATTGGTCTTACCGAACCCGTTGCGGCCCAAGAACACACAGACTCCCGGTCCCAGGTGGACGTCGACGTCCTCCCAAGACCGGAAGTCGTGCAATTGCAGCCGCCTGACATACACGGCAGTAGGGACCCCGGGTTCCTAGCTCAGGGCCTAGTCGGCCTTCTTCACCGCGTGCCCACCGAACTGGTTGCGCAGCGCCGACACCGCCTTCATCGTCGGCGAGTCGTCCTGCCGGCTGGCGAACCGGGCGAACAGTGCCGCCGAGATCACCTGCGCGGGCACCGAGTGTCGGATGGCCTCCTCGACCGTCCATCGACCCTCGCCCGAGTCCTCGGTGTAGCCCGAGATCTCCTTCAAGCCCGGATCCTCCTCGAGGGCCCGGACCAGCAGGTCGAGCAACCACGAACGGACGACGGTGCCCTTGCTCCACGCCCGGACGGTGGCGGTGACGTCCTCGATCAGCGGCTCCGCCTCGAGCAACTCGTAGCCCTCGGCATACGCGTGCATCAGGCCGTACTCGATACCGTTGTGGATCATCTTGGCGTAGTGACCCGCACCTACCGGGCCCGAGTGCGCGAAGCCGTCGGCGCGGTCTCCCGCGGGACGCAGCGCATCGAAGATGGGCATGGCCCGCTCGACGTGCTCGTCGGACCCACCCACCATCAGTCCGTAACCGTTGTCCTTGCCCCAGATGCCACCCGACACACCGGCGTCGATGTAGCCGATGCCCTCCTTCGCCAACAGATCGGCGTTCGGCTTGTCCTCGGTGTACTTCGAGTTGCCGCCGTCGATCACGAGATCGCCCGGCGACAGGATCTCCGACAGCTGGCGCACGGTGTCGCGCGTAGGTGCACCCGCCGGAACCATGATCCACACGACCCTGGGCGCCTCGAGGCGCTCAGCGAGCGCCGCGAGCGACGGCACATCACTCACCTCGGGGCGGGGGTCGTAGCCCACGACCTCATGCCCCGCGGCGCGGATGCGGTCGCGCATGTTGTTACCCATCTTGCCGAGCCCGATCAGACCCAACTGCATTGGTGTCCAGCCCTTTCGTAGTGTGGTGCGATGACCGACCCGCGGAGGACGGGTCGTCAGCCAGGCAGGCGCACGGGCATCAAGAGGTACGTGTATGCGCTGTGTGGCGCAGGAAATGCCCCCGAGTCGTCCGGCTCGATCCCATTGTCCATTGCGGGCCGCAGAACCGCTGGACGACTGGGGGTGGTGAATCCGAAGGTGACCGATTCAGTGTGTACGGCCGCCAGGCCGTCCAGCAGGTACCCGGGATTGAACGCGATCGTCAGGGGCTCGCCGCGGAAGTCGGCGGGCAACTCCTCCTCGGCCTTACCCGCGTCGTCGCCGCCGGCGGAGAGCCGGAGCGAGCCGTCGGAGAACTCCATGCGCACCTGGGCTCCGCGGTCGGCCACCAGTGCCACCCGCTTGATCGCCTCGAGCAGCGGAGCTATGTCCATGGTGGCCAGAGCGGTATGCGACGCGGGGAGGAGCTGTCGGAACTTCGGGAAGTCGGCGTCGAGGAGACGCGTGGTGGTGCGGCGGTCCGCCCCGACGATGCCGAGTAGGCCGTCGGCTCCGATGGCAGAGCCGGCGCCCAGCGCGATCCCCACCTCGGCGTCGGTCGCGAACGTCTTGGCAGCATCCGAGAGCGTCTTGGCCGGAACCAGCACCGCGGCCTTGACGTCCCCGTTGTCGGGGGACCAGGTGAACTCGCGCACCGCCAGCCGGAACCGGTCGGTCGCAGCGAGGACCACGGTGGTGCCCTCGATCTCCACCCGGATGCCCGTCAGCATCGGGAGCGTGTCGTCTCTGCCCGCAGCCACCGCGACCTGCGCGATCGCCTCCGCGAACGTCGCCCGCTCGATTCCGCCGGTCTGGGCAGGCAACTCGGGCAGCTGGGGGTAGTCCTCGACCGGCATGGTCGGCAGCGAGAACTTCGCGCTGCCACAGGCGATCGCCACCCGGGTCGAGTCGAGTTCCACATCCACGGGCTTGTTCGGCAACGCCTTGGTGATATCGGCCAGGAGCCGGCCGGACACCAGCACCTGGCCCTCGTCCGCTACCTCGGCACCTACGCGCACCTGCGCGGAGACCTCGTAATCGAATCCAGAGACGCTCAGGCCAGATTCGTCCGCGGTGAGGAGCACTCCACCGAGGACGGGGACCGGAGGCCGAGACGGCAGGCTGCGCGCGACCCAGGCGACAGATTCCGCAAACTCCTCGTGCGGGACGCGAAACTTCATGCCGTCGATGCCTTTCGCAGTGGGCTGTACAGATGGGTACAGACGGGTTGGTGACCTACAGGCTACGTGGTGGCCGCAGGCTCCCTCGACAGTGCCTGATCGGGCCTCGATGCACACTGCTCTTTTTGAAGTACGTAGTTGAAGAACAAAAAACGATAGTAGTAAGTCCTGTGAGTCCTGTGGAGCGCAGCCGTCGGCCCAGCCCTCGAGGCGTGTCGGGTTGGGGATCGATTGCGGGGCGATCGTCGAACTACATGCTTGTCATTGTTGAGCGCGAGTCTCGTCACCCACCTGTGGATGAAGCGTCCCCAGGTTGTCCACGGTTTTCGGCGGCGTGGTGCACAGGCCGGATCCGCCCGCACAGGGACTCGGGGCGGGTCCGGGTGGAGGCGGCCGGCGGTACATTCGATGACAGACGACGCAGCCCGCGTAGGGAGTGACCATGGGACATCCCGGTTCGGACCGGTACGGCGACGGGTACCAGCCCGTGCCACAGAACTCCGGCGGGTATCAGCCCGAGGGCTATCCGTCCGGGTCGGATGCGGTACCCGAGCAGCCCTACGGCGGCTGGTCCGACGGTGGCTACGCAGCGGTTCCCGCGCAGGGCGGCTACCGCCCCACCCAGCCGTTCGAGCGCGGCTGGGAGCCGTCCGGGTATCCGCCTGGTGGGCTGGGCGGTCCGCCGGGGCCGGCTGGTCCGGGCAGCGGTGGGCCCGGCGGGGGCGGGCCGGACGGGGGTGATCCCGGCGGTGGCAATCGCACCGCGATCCTGATCGCTGTGGGGGTGGTCTGTGTCGTGCTCGTCGTCGCGATCGCTGTGGTGTTGGTGGTGATCGGGCAGGGCGGCCCGAGTTCGGCACCCGCGGCCGACGCTACGACGACCGCAGCCGCGCCCACTGCCACGTCGACCGCTCCTGCTCCAGGGATCACCTTGCCGTCCGGGC
>CAJCHX010000572.1 GCA_903970215.1 Acidobacteriaceae bacterium | reverse complement strand
GCATTCATCCGGCACGATGGCGAACCGGTCCGCGACGTCGCCGGCGCTGCCCGTCGGATCCTCGCGCCTGGTCACGACCGCGCCCGATCCTCGCGGTGATGGCAGCTGGGGCGTGCGCGAGACTCGTGTGGGGCCTCATCGTGCTTGCCTGTTGGTCGGCCGCGTCGACCACGGGCGGTTGGGCGTGCTAGGCCGAGACGGGGCTTATCACAACGACGGAAAGCTTCACCCGCTCTCCGCGCGTGAGTTCTCGCACTGCGGCAAGACCGACGCCGACGGGCACCTGTTTCTCGACGTCAGTCTCAACGCGGTCGTGGTCAGCGGCGCGCAGGGCGGCCGGCTGACCAGCTGCACCGTCCGTGGTGAGCCGTTCGCGAACGGATCGCAGTCCTATTGCCCGCCCAGTGATCTGCGCGCGATCTTCTTTGGGACGGTCGGACCGGACGCGACCCGCGTGACCTACAACATCAACGGCCACGCCGGGTCTGCCCGGACCGGGCAACAGGGCTCTTACCTGATCGTCGTTCCGACCACAGGACAGACATGCACCCCAGGCCCCGTCGGAGGCAGTCTCAAGGGCCAGTGCGACGACAGCCCATCGATGAGCACCGCCCACGGGTTGCGGCCCGGCGCGATCACCAGCGTGACCTACCGCAACGGAAGCACCTGCACCCTCACCAACAGCGACGGGACCTTGGTCAATCGCGTCTGTCCCAACGTCGGCTACGCGCACTACCCGCCGCGGACCATCCCCACGATCACCGCCCAACAGGCCCACGCCAACCTGCACGTCAGCCACGTCGTGACCGATCACATCTGTTACAAGACCGGCGTGAAACCCCCCGTACCGCAGATCAGCTGCAACCACGGAATCCCTCGCGGCTACGCGCCCCAACAGGCCGGAGACAACTCGCCGACCCTGTTGGTCAGCGTCCGGTTCACCGCGCCGCTGACCGCGACCAACCATCACAGCGTCTACGAATACTCAATCGGGCCAGCCAAGGGAACCACTTGCAAAAGCGGGGGCGGAGGCGTCGCCGGCACCAGCATGACCCCGATCGCCAAAGGAACCCCGGTTCTGTTCACAGACCAGGAAACCCCCTGCCCCGGGACCTATCAAGGCGTCGTCAGCTACCAACCCAACGGCCACCCCGGCCGCGACAGCCTGCTCTGGGACCAACCCATTCACGACGGCTCCACCATCGTCAGCCACTTCCGCTTCACCGTCCGCTGATCCCACGCGCTCGCGTCGCCAAGCGAGCACGCGGAGGTAGCGCTCCGGCATCATGAATGCGAGCGTGCGAGGCGTCGGCCGACGGTCGCGTCTACGCTCGCCGCATGCAGCGCAACGACGATCGATCGCTGGCCAGCCGCGTCCACCAGGCAGCTCATCTGACCGGCACCTTCCGGCTGCGGTCCGGCGTAACCAGCAACGAGTACTTCGACAAGTATCGGTTTGAGAGCGATCCGCAGTTGCTTGGCGATCTCGCTGACGCGATGGCAGGGCTCATCCCGCCCGGCACAGAAGCACTCGCTGGGCTAGAACTCGGCGGGGTGCCGCTGGCGACCGCCTTATCGCTTCGAACCGGGCTGCCTGCATTGTTCGTACGCAAGGAAGCGAAGGCCTATGGGACATGCCAGCTTGCCGAGGGCGGTGAGATCGCCGGCCGGCGGCTGACGATCATCGAAGACGTCGTGACCTCCGGCGGTCAGGTGGTGACGTCCACCCAGCAGCTCCGAGACCTCGGCGCGATGGTTGACACGGCGGTCTGCGTGATTGATCGCCAGTCCGGCGGAACGACAAACCTGCAGGCCGCCGCGATCGAGTTGCGATCGCTGCTCACTCTCGAGCAACTCAAGAGTTCCTAGCGTCGCCGAGCGAGCGTCAGCATGAGGCGACGGGGTCGATGAAGGCGATCGTCCGTTCACCAGGTCGGGTCTGATGACGCTGGCGAGGAGGAGCGGCGCGCCCGGGCTGGAAGGCAGAGTGCCTGCTCGGGCGTCGAAGGGAAGCAGATACTCTGAACTGGTGGGCGCGGACTCCGGACTCGGGCGGCTGGACGGCTATCCGTTTGAGGTGCGCTACAGCGTCGGGGCGCTGGTGCGGGCGTGCGCGGCGGCCGATCTCGCCGCGGCGGCGTATCAATACTTCGAGCGTCTGTTCTCCGGTGCCCGGCCTGATATTGCCCTTGTGGTAGCGGATGAGGCGGACTGGCCAGGCAAGAGCGCACCGTATGGGCTGCCGTTCTTCACCGACGAGGACGAGAGCCGTCTCGGTGCGATCGTGATGTCTGCTGGAGCGGGTGCGTTCTGGATCGGGATGGCGCAGGACCTGCGTGATACCTCGCCCGAGGGCTATCCACAGTTGGTGGCGGCATACCCAGACGGTCGTGAGGGTGTCGACCTGCAGCCGTTCTTTGACCTGATCACCGTCCATGAGCTTGGTCACGCGTTCGCGACGGCGGGCGGACTGCAGTTCCCGACAGCATGGCTCAGCGAGATCTTCGTCAACCTCGCGTTGCACGCCTTCGTCACTACTCAGCGTCCCGAGAGCCTGCCGACGCTCGAGACGCTTCCGGCGGTCGGAGCGGCAAGTCAGGAGCTTGACGCGCGGATGCGGGCCGAGGGGTACAGCACGCTGGAGGAGCTCGAGGCGCATTACCCCGGTAGCGATGACGACCCGATGAGCGCGTTGAACTACGTCTGGTTTCAGTACCGCTGGCAGCGACTCGCAGCGGAGATGTTTGCCGTCGACGGC
>CAJCHX010000571.1 GCA_903970215.1 Acidobacteriaceae bacterium | reverse complement strand
CCGCGGCCGTGGCGAACATCGCCCCCGACTCCGACGGATACGTGTGGATTGCTCAGGACAAGTATCACGAGAGCTTCTGCCAGGACCTGCCCGCCGACGAAGCGCTGGTCATGGCCATCACCCAGAAGGCTCCGGTCGGCTCCACTTTCGGTGACACCGTCACCGATCCCGCGTGGAGGAAGAAGCCGACCTGGTACCAGGTGTCCACCGAGGATCGGATGATCCACCCAGACAACGAACGCCGGATGGCGCGGCGCATGAACCCGCGCAGGACGATCGAACTCGCCGCCGGCCACGCCTCGCTGGCATCCCAGGTGACCGCCGTATGCGACCTGATCGACGAAGCGGTCAACGGCGTCGGCTGACTCTGGTCGATCCCACCTGGCTCGACCCTGCTCGTTCTCCCTAGCAGCACCATCCACAACAAGGAGGAAAGTACATGTATCGAAGTCTCGTCGCAGCCTCGAGGTTCGCATGGACCCGGACAGCACTCGCGATCGTGGTCGCGTCGGTGCTGATCGTCACGCAAGCCTTTGGGGCCCTTGGTCGTTCAACGGCCAACGCCGCAACGTCGAAGCCCGTCATCGTGCTCGTTCACGGGGCGTGGGCCAACACTGCGAGCTGGAATGGCGTGGTCGATCGCCTGCACAGCGAGGGATACACGGTGTTCGCGCCGCCGAATCCGCTGCGCAGCCTGCGGGGCGACGCGCAGACGATCGCCCAGTTCCTGAAGACGATCAGGGGACCGATCATCCTGGTCGGGCACTCCTATGGCGGCGCAGTGATCACCAATGCCGCCGATGACACCTCCAACGTGAAGGCACTGGTCTATGTGGACGCGTTCGCGCCTGCCCAGGGCGAGAGCGCGTTCGCGCTGACCGCGAAGTTCCCGGGCTCGGTGCTGACGTCCGCTCCGGCCTCCCAGGTCTTTCGCGCCGTTTCTTACCAGGGGGCGCCCAAGGGCGACCGTCTGCTGTATGTCAACCGGCCGTTCTTCCTCAAGGGCTTCGCCAACGACTTGTCCGCGGCGGAGGGTGCCGCTGCAGCCGCCAGTCAGGAACCGGCTGCGATGAGCGCACTTACGGCCCCGTCAGGGGCGCCGGCGTGGGCACACATTCCGAGTTGGGACATCGTGGGCACGATCGACAACGCGATTCCCGAAGCTGCACAACTGTTCATGGCCGAGCGGGCCGGCGCTCACATCACCGAGGTGCGGGCGGGCCATCTGTCGATGGTCTCTCAGCCAGGTGCGGTCGCCCAAGTCATCACCGAGGCCGCTCAATCCGTCGGCTAGAGAAGGCTTCCCGCTCTGCCCGCCGAGTCGCCCGACCCGATCGCAAGATCCGCCCGGGCGGCCGGCGGGCATCCGCCGGTGAACACGGCTCGGTCGGCGCGGGCGCGGGAGCCTCGGCCCCCATGTGAGGCGACCTACCGCTTCTCATTCACCGGAACGCTCGCTCTCACCGTGTCGGTGGCTGAATCAGCTCGATGAGGTTGCCCTCGGGGTCCTTGATGTAGGCGAACCGGGCTCCCGGCGCTACCGCGTCGGCCGGTGGCCAGACCTCGATGCCCCCTGCCGCGACGATCGCGGCGAATGCCGCATCCAGGTCATCGACCGACAGCGCCCAGTGCCCGAAACCCAGAGTGCTGGCCGCGTCCAGCGGATCGGCATACACGTGGTTGCGGCTCGCCCCTGCCCGCTCGATGAGTTCCAGGCGCACGCCGGAACCGGACCGCAAGACGACGGTGCGCACGGGTGGCTCCGCGAGCTCGAATTCTTCGACCACCTCCCGCAGTCCGAGTACCCGCTGGTACCAGGCACGCTGCGAATCGAGATCCGCCACGGACAAGCTGGTGTGGTGCACGTTCAGACCAAGGTCGACATCGGACACGGCTAGCCTCCACATCTAGGTTAATGACATTCACCTGGTGAATGACGCTAACCTTAGCGGCATGTCGGACGATGTCAAGCGGCGCAGCGGGCGCCATCACGGAGACCTGCGCCGCGTATTGGAGCAGGCCGCGCTCGAATTGGTGGCCACCAAGGGCGTCGGTGGATTCACGATGGCCGAGGCCAGCCGGCGGGCCGGGGTCAGCGTGGCCGCACCGTACAAGCACTACGCGGATCGCGATGCACTGCTGGCCGCCCTGGCGACGCGCGCCTACACCGAACAACGCGAGCAATACCGCGCCGTGATGGCGGGCGCTGCCGACCCGGGCGAACAGTTGGCGGCTTTCGCCGCGGCCTACGTGCAGTTCGCCGCCGACCACCCCGCCCTGTTCGAACTCACCTTCGCCGCCGGCCTGGACAAGGCGCGTTTCCCCGCGCTCGCCGAAGCCGGCCAAGCCCTGTTCGCCGAGCTGTCCGCTCCAGCAAGGGCCCTCTGCGACGACGAATACCACGCGCGCAGGCTGGTGTTGGCGATCGCGGCCTGTGCTCACGGCCACGCGGTGTTCCTCACCGAGGGCGTGCTGACCGACGAGGTGAATCCGCTCTCCTTCGCCAAACGGGAGGCTGCTGCAGCGGCATCGGTATTGATCGCGGCATACCGCGCAGCGCTGGCGTGACTGAGTGTCCCGAAATGGTTTGCGGGCTGCCGACGCCCGCGTCACAGCCAGCGGCGCAGCGGGCCGTCGACCAGGTGTCTCGACCACGCCCTCTCGTCCAACGCCCGGATGATCACCGACGAGGCCGAGAACCTGGCTGATATCACTGGAAAGGCGATCACGATCGCTGAGAGGGCGGCCATCACCGGGTACTGGGCGATCAGTTGGTCGGAACTCCAATACGTCATCAACTGCAGCAGTGATATCACGGCTACCGGCAGTGTCAGTATTCCCAGGACGAGTGCGACCCCGATTCCGGTCTCCACGAGCGGGACCACGAAACCGAATAAGGTCGGCACGTGGCGAAGAATGGAGTCCGCGAAGTCGACGAAATACCAGGGGACCCGATTGTTCGATTTCACCCCGTCTGCGACCAACAGGATGTCGGCGCGCCCGAAATGAGCGGAGTATTTGAATATCCCTTCGTGTATCCAAAGGACACCCAGAGCGATCCGCGCCACGCCGAATACGGCCGGCGCCGCCAGAGTCTTCGTCCTGGTGCGGATCGTCATGACAGGCTGGCCGCGCCGAAGACGGCCTTGGCCTTGTCGCAGTGGATCACCACGTGGGTGTACTTCGCCGCATCCGCGCCGGACACGGTGAAGGTCTGGGATGCCTTGTCGGACGCGACGCCGCCCAGCTCCTTACCTGCCGATACCGCGCTCTCCTCGGTGCCGTCCGTCAGGTAGATGTGCAGGTCCGGCCCCGCATCGGACGAGAAGCCCGTGAGTACGACAGTGCCTGCAGTCACGGTGGCGGTCCCGGACACATGCTTGTCGTTCAGCCCGGTGAACGTGCCCACGCGGGAAGCGGACGCACCCGCAACCGTGGCAATGGGCGCCGCCGAGGAGGCGGGCTGCGCATTGTTGTTCGACGAGCTGCCACACGCCGCGGTGGCGATGCCGACCGTGACCAGAATGGCTCCGCTGAGTGCCTTGATTCGCATGACAGTTCCTTTTCGCATCCGAGGGATTTCGGTCAGCGGGACCTTCGACGATCCCGACTTCACGAAGATTACTGTCCTTCAGACGGTTATTGTGGTCTCGAGACGGGACGTCATAGACCGGTAAGATTCCCGCGTCGTCAGGAACGTTGGTCACGAGACCTTAGAGAGTCACCACCGCTAGTACGGCGGTAGTGGGTTGTGGCGACCCGCCCGCAGGCTCGACGGTGACGCCTATACTTCCGGCGCCGTCCAGCTGGCCGACCGTCAGTGAATTGCCTGAAGGCGTCGTCCCCGTGATGATTCCGGCTGAGTGAGGTCGAACTCCGGCGCGTAGCAACCACAGCTGGTACACCCGGCTGTCGGTGGGCGCCGGGGCCGTTACGACCACGACGGCGTCGTTGTGACTGCGCGACCATGCCACTACCACGGTGCCCGTCGTGCCGGCGATCGGCGCTCGCCTCACGCTTCCGTCCGACGCCGCCATGATCTGTGAAAGCGTTGTGGCATAGCCATGTTGGGCCTCACTAGCCCCCGGATTGCGCACGGTGACGCGTCCTACCGCCACTCCGCCTACCACCAGGATCACCGCGGCGGCGGCCG
>CAJCHX010000570.1 GCA_903970215.1 Acidobacteriaceae bacterium | reverse complement strand
TGGTTCCGGTGCTGCGGGCCGGTCTGGGCATGGTGGAGCAGGCGCACGCGATGATCCCCGAGTCGCAGGTGGGCTTCGTGGGGATGGGCCGGAACGAACAGACGCACGTCCCGGAGCCGTACTTCGAATCGCTGCCCGCGGATCTGTCGGATCGTCCGGTGTTCGTGCTCGACCCGATGCTTGCGACGGGCGGGTCGATGCTGGCGGCGTTGGAGCTACTGGTTCGCCGGGGCGCCACGGACGTCACCGCGGTGTGTGTCGTCGCGGCGCCGGAAGGTGTTGCAGCGCTGGAGAAGAGCGGTCATCCGGTCCGGTTGGTGACTGCCGTGATCGACCGGGAGCTCAACTCCGTCGCCTACATCGTGCCCGGGCTGGGCGACGCCGGTGACCGGCAGTTCGGTCCGCGCTGGACCTGACTGCCGAACCGACTTCGACCGCATACTGGAACGGGGCTGATTGTGACGAGTACGCCGATACCTTTTGCAGTGCACGAGTCGGGGGCATTCCTCCACGGCACCAAGGCCGACTTATCGGTGGGTGACCTGTTGGTGCCCGGGAGGCGATCGAACTACGACGGGGCGCGTACCTCCAACCACGTCTATCTGACGCGGACATTGGATGCGGCGGTGTGGGGAGCCGAGCTCGCTCGGGGGGACGGCCCGGGTCGCATCTACGTTGTGGAGCCTGAGGGCACCCTCGAGGACGATCCGAACGTGACGGACAAGAAGTTTCCCGGCAATCCGACCCAGTCCTACCGCACGCCGGAGCCCGTGCGGATCGTCGGCGAGATCACGGACTGGGTCGGACATCCATCCGAGCAGGTGCAAGCGACGCGGAAGAGGTTGGCCGACCTCGAACGTGACGGGCTCGTCGTGATCGAAAACTAGATCCTGGTCCCTGTCGTCGAGGACTCACGTCTGAGGCTGTACGGCCGGCGGCTGCCATGCCCCGTTCGACGCGGAGGGTTTGGGGGCATAGAGCCGCAGCGTGAGACTGAACTGCCCGCTGGCTGGGATGGGTAGCCAGTTCGCGGCCACATACTTCTGGTCCGGACGGCCGTTCGAGACGTAGATGTCCACGCTGCCGTCGGGGTTCGCCAGCGGCGGAGTCTGGTGGCCGACGGAGAAGATGTCGTCCGGGTTCGGGTAGAAGAAGCTCTGTGCGTCGTAGGCCGTGATCGACCAGAAGGCGTCCACCGGCGGGAGCTGTCCCGGGGCGAAGCGAATCAGGAACTTCTGGGGCTTGCCACCGGAGTCGGCCTGGCCGAAGAACGTGGGATAGAGGGAGTCCTCCGGGAGGTTGGCCCCCAGGCCGATCCTGGCTATGAATGCCCGCTGTAGGTAGTTGGTGCCGTATCGGCCTGTCTCGATATCGAATCCCCAGCCGTTCTCGAACTTCGCGGTGGGGCTCTTGTATCCGGCGAGTCGCTTCTTCGCGGCCTGGACCGCGGCGTCGAGCCGGTCGGCGGGGAGAGCCGCCCCGGAGCCGCCGGGCTTGATGCCGACGGTGGCGAACCGCGCGAGTGCCGACGCGTCCGCCGGCGCCGGTGGATTCGCTGCCATGAGGGCATCGAGCTTCGCGAAGAACGCTGTGCCGGACAGGCCGGCGACCGTCTTGACCGGCTCGGCGCCGGTGGGGGCGGTCGCGGGCGGATTCGAGGTACCTGGCGTGCGGGTCCATGCACTCAGCGGGGCGATCTTGATCTGTGCCTGGATCGCGTGCACTGCGGGCAGATCCTGTTCGCCGTTCACCTGCACCCGGCCGAGGATCCACGCCATGTCGGTCGGCACCGGCATCGCAGTCACGTCGTCGGGCAGTGTGCCCTTCCAGGACGGTCCGGTGAACGCGTACGTGAACGGGCCCCGGGGAGCGCCCGACTTCTGTTGCGGGCGCACGCTGGACGGGTTGTGCACCACGTTGGTCCACGCGTCCAGGACGGGCAGCAGCCAGTACCGGCTTCCCATGTCGGGCACCTGCACCACCACCGGCTCGGCGGACAGATCCAGCCAGGCCTGCGAGTACAGCGTGTCCTGGTTGAGGCGGACGACGATGCGCTCGGCGGAGGACGGGATGGTGGCGGCATGGCTGAAGCGGTTCGCCGGCGCTGCCGCGGCCCGGGTGGCGTCCATGAGCACCAGCGGGTAGCCGAAGACGAAGGCGTCCGGGGCGATCGCGTCGGGATCGCTCGCCCCGGACGACGACGAAGCCGAGGAGCCGCCCGCCGCCGAGTTGGACGAGGTTCCGCACGCTGCCGCGGCCGCGCCGACGACAGCGGCGCCCATCCCGTCAGCATCGTGCGCCGGTGAACTGAATATTGTGCGGACACTCCGACAGGATATGGGGATGGTGGGGCTCGGGGGGAGGTTCAAGCGATCGGCGTCAAAGCCGGTGGCTCCCATTCGCCCGATATCGCAGCCGGTTTCGGCGCGTAGATCCGCATCGCGAGATCGAACGTGCCGCTACCTGGGACCGGCAGCCAGTTTCCCGCCGGGACGTCCGGGCCGGGCTTGTTCGGTGCCAAGGTGAGGTGGACCGTGCCGTCCGGGTTGGCCACCGGATCCGGTGAGTGGCCGATCGCGTAGATCCGGTCGGGGTTGGGTACGAGGAAGTGGTCTGCGGTGTAGGCCGTGATCGACCAGAAGGCCCCCGCGGGCGGCAGTTGACCCGCAGGGAAGTGGAGGCGGTATCCCTTGGGTGTGGCCGGCACATCGTTGAGCATCGGATAGATCGAGTCGCTCGGAAGATTGGCGGCGAGCGTCGTGAGTGCGGTGTTGGCGCGCAGCTGGTAGTCGGTGTTGTACGTCCCGAGGTTGGTCGCGTAGACCCACCCGTTCAGGTTCTTCGCCCCGGGATTCTGGTACGCGGCGATGGCTCGCTTGCCTGCCGCGGCGCCCGCGTCGAGTACCGATGCGTTCAGCGACGCGACGTTCGCCCCCGGCCTGATGCCGATCGACGCGAACCGGTCCATCGCGGCAGCGTCGGCCTGCGCGGCCGGGTACCGGGTGAGGAGGGCGGCCAGCTCGGTGAAGAACGCGGTGCCGTCCATCCCGGCGACGATCCTCGCCGGTGCCGCGGTGATGTTCTGCGGTGCCGCTGACGGGGTCGGAGCGGACGGGTCGGTGCGGTAGCGGCTCAGCGGCATCAACCGGATCTGGTTCTCGAGGTCGACCACGGCCGGTACATCGTTCGCGCCGTTGAGTGCGATCCGCACCAGGACCCAGGCGCTATCGGTCGGTACCGACAGCGCAGTGACGCCGGCCGGCAGCTCGCCATTCGACCGCGGGCCGGTGACCGCATAGGTGAACGGCCCGGCGGGCGCGCCCGCCGCGAGTTGTGGCGACACGCTACTGGGATCGTGGACCGTGTTGGTCCACATGTCCATCACCTGCGCCAACCAATACCGGTCCTTGATCTCCGGGATCACGATGACCTGCGGCTCGTGTGAAAGATCGAGCCACGTCTGGCAATAGAGGGTGTCGACGTTCGGGGTGACCACGATCTTGGCGTCGGGGGTGGGCGTCCTGGTGTACCGCGACAGCGTGTTGGCGGGCGCGGCGGAGGCGCGGGTGGCGTCCATCAGCACCAGGGGTATCCGAACACGTACGCGTCGGAGGCGATGGCAGTCGGATCGTTGGACTGGCTACTGGGCGCCGGAGAACTGGAACTCGAGCCGGTACCGGTGGTGCCACACGCGGCGGCGAGGCCCGATGCGGCCACGATCCCTGCGACGCCGAACAGCTGGCGGCGCGAGAGAGAAAGGCGGTCGTCCATGGGTGCTCCTTTGTCGTGTCTGTGTCGAGTGCGGCGTGTCTGTGTCGACGGCGTTCGACCTGCGGAGCGCGATCGGCGCACTCCATCGGTACGGCTTCGCACGCCGCCGTTCGTCGGGTTCCGTTCTACCCTGCGGGCTACCAGCGGCGCACAGCATCGGTGAGTGCGGCGAGCCGCGCGCGGGCCGTGTCCTTCGCTGCGCCCACCGGGCCGTGCTCGACCACCTCGAGGTAGAACTTGGCCTTCGGCTCGGTTCCCGACGGTCGCACCGTGATTCGCGTACCGTCGCCCGTGAACACCAGCGCGTCGGTGCGCGGACGCGACTGCAGCAGATCGGCGCACACCAGAGCCACACCGGCTGCGGACGTGGGTGGGTCCGCACGCAACCTGGTCATCAGGCGAGCGATCTCGGCGGTATCACTGACGCGCAGCGCGTACTGCCCCGTGACGTGCGTGCCGTGCTGCGCGTAGAGCGCGTCGAGCGTGTCGAACAGGGTGCGGCCCTGGGCTTTCAGTTCTGCGGCGTAGCCCGCGGCCACCACCGCGGCGGCGATTCCGTCCTTGTCCCGCACGGAGTCGGGGTCGACGCACAGGCCGAGCGCCTCCTCGTACGCGTACACGAGCCCGGTCCCTGCGCGCACCAGGTTCTTGAACCCGGTGAGCGTCCGCGTGTACCGCGAGCCGTGGGCCGCAGCGATGTCTCCGAGCAATGACGAGCTTACGATCGTCGTGGCCACCAACGGATCTGGTGTGGAGATCGTTCCGAGGACGTGATCGCCCAATAGCGCGCCTGCCTCGTCGCCGGTCAGCATCCGCCAGCCGTCGGGCCCGCACGCGCCCAGCGCGCACCGGTCCGCGTCCGGGTCCAACGCGATGGCGAGGTCCGCGTCGACCTCGCGGGCCAGCGCGAGCAGCCGGTCCGCCGCACCCGGCTCCTCCGGATTGGGGAAGGTGACGGTGGGGAAGGCGCCGTCGGGCTCGAACTGCTCGGCGACCACGTGAACGTCGTCGAATCCGCTGCGGCGCAGCGCCTCCACCGCGACGGCCCCGCCGACACCGTGCATCGGGGTGAGTGCGATCCGCAGCGCGCGCGGCCCGTCGCCGGCGAGAGACGAGACCCGGTCGAGGTAGCGACCGGGCGTGGCGACGGCGCGCTCGTCGGGTGCGAGCGGGGCGCGTTCGATCGAGATCGCCGGAGGCGCAACGGCGGCGAGCGCCTCGATCTCGCGGTCGGCGGGGGCGGCGAGCTGTGCGCCGCCCGATACGTAGACTTTGTAGCCGTTGTCTTCGGGTGGATTGTGCGACGCCGTGATCTGGATCCCTGCGGCCGCACCGAGCGCCCGCGTGGCGAACGCGACCCACGGCGTGGGGCC
>CAJCHX010000569.1 GCA_903970215.1 Acidobacteriaceae bacterium | reverse complement strand
CCCGCAGCGTGATGGTGTACCGGCTGGTGTCGGCCGACACCATCGAGGACAAGGTGATGGCCCTCAAGGCACGCAAGGCGGCGTTGTTCGACTCCGTGGTCGGCGGCAAGGGCGGCTTCGACGCCCGCCTCGCCGCCACCGACATCCGAGCGCTACTCGACGGCTGATCGGGAACCCGGCAGCGCCCGTCCGGTCGGTGGCAGCGGCGACGGATTCCAGATCCAGTCACGGATCTCGGGAAGGTCTCGGCCGTGGATGTCGATGTAGCGGGTGTGCTCGACGAGTCTGTCCACCATCGTCTGTTTGAGGTGTGCGCCGGCGGCCCCTGACACGGCGAGCCGGTCGAGGACGTCGATGACGAGGTGGAAGCGGTCGAGTCTGTTCTGTACGCGCATGTCGAAGGCGGTGGTGATGGTGCCTTCTTCGGTGTAGCCGCGCACGTGCAGGTTGTGGTTGGTGCGCCGGTACGTGAGTCGGTGGATCAGGCTGGGGTAGCCGTGGAAGGCGAAGATGATGCACTTGTCGGTGGTGAACAGGGCATCGTATTCGGGGTCGCCGAGGCCGTGGGGATGCTCGCTGGGCGACTGCAGTTTCATCAGGTCCACGACATTGACGACGCGCACTCTCAACTCCGGCAGGTGCTCCCGCAGGATCTGCGCCGCGGCGAGCACTTCGAGGGTGGGGGTGTCGCCGCAGCAGGCGAGCACCACGTCGGGGTCGACACCCGCGTCGTTGCCGGCCCAATCCCAGACGCCGATACCCTGGGCGCAATGCGCCTCGGCCTGCTCGATGTCGAGCCACTGCGGCATCGCGCGCTTCCCGGCGACGATCACATTGACGTAGTGGCGGCTGCGCAGGCAGTGATCGGCCACAGACAGCAGCGTGTTGGCATCCGGTGGCAGATAGACCCGCACGACGTCGGCCTTCTTGTTCACCACATGATCGAGAAAGCCCGGGTCCTGGTGGGTGAAGCCGTTGTGGTCCTGTTGCCACACGTGCGAGGCCAGCAGGTAGTTCAGCGAGGCGATGTCGCGGCGCCAAGGCAGCTGGGCGGTCACCTTGAGCCATTTCGCGTGCTGGTTGAACATCGAGTCGACGATGTGGACGAACGCCTCGTAGCAGTTGAACAGCCCGTGCCTTCCGGTCAGCAGGTAGCCTTCCAACCAGCCTTGGCACTGATGCTCGCTGAGCATCGAATCCAGCACGCGCCCTTGCGGAGCGAGGAATTCGTCGCCCACGACGGTGCGGGCCTCCCACTGCCGGTCGGTGACCTCGAAGACATCACCGAGCATGTTGGACAACGTCTCGTCAGGACCGAACAGCCGGAAGTCGCGGTGTGCGTCGTTGAGGCCGACGACATCCGCCAGCATGCCTCCGAGCACGCGCGTGTCTTCGGCGTTCACAGCCCCGGGGGCGTCGACGGCTACCGCGTACGCCCGGTAGTCGGGCATCACCAGCTCGTGCAGGACCCCCGGATTGGTGTGCGGGTTGGCACCCATCCGGCGCTGCCCGCGCGGAGCCAGTGCGGCGAGCTCGGGCAGCAGCCGCCCGGTTCGATCGAAGAGTTCGCCGGGTCGGTAACTACGCATCCAGGCGTCGAGGAGTTCGACGTGCTCGGGGTGCGCCTCGTCGACCAACAGCGGCACCTGGTGTGATCGGAACGTGCCTTCGATCGGTAGGCCGTCGACCACCACGGGGCCTGTCCACCCCTTGGGCGAGCGCAGCACGATCATCGGCCACCGCGGGCGGGCCGTGCGGCCACCGGCGCGGGCGCGGTTCTGGATGGCGCGAATGGTCTCGATCGTCTCGTCGAGGACGGTGGCCATCGTTTCGTGCATGTCCTCGGGGTCGCTGCCTTCGACATACCGTGGTTCCCACCCGCAGCCGCGTAGGAACTGGTCGAGCTCCTCGGGTTCGATGCGGGCCAACACCGTCGGATTGCTGATCTTGTACCCGTTGAGATGCAGGATCGGCAGGACCGCCCCGTCCCCCACGGGGTCGAGGAACTTCGTGGAATGCCACGCCGTGGCCAGCGGCCCCGTCTCGGCCTCGCCGTCGCCGATGACGCACGCGACGATCAGATCCGGATTGTCGAACGCCGCTCCGAACGCGTGGCTCAACGAGTAGCCGAGTTCTCCGCCCTCGTGGATCGATCCCGGCGTCGTGGGTGCCACGTGGCTCGAAATGCCTCCGGGGAAGGAGAATTGGGTGAACAACCGCTTCATCCCGGCCTCGTCCCGGCTCACGGCGGGATAGATCTCGGAGTACGAACCCTCGAGGTACGTGTTCGCCACCAGCGCCGGGCCGCCGTGACCGGGGCCGGCTACGTAGAACATGTCCAGGTCGTACTTGCTGATGACTCGGTTCAGGTGCACGTAGATGAAGTTCTGCCCCGGCGTGGTCCCCCAGTGCCCGACGACGAGCGGTTTGACGTCCGCGAGGCCAGC
>CAJCHX010000568.1 GCA_903970215.1 Acidobacteriaceae bacterium | reverse complement strand
TCGACTTCCTCGACGGCATGCCGGGCATCGCCCCGTACCTGCGCGGGCCCTATCCGACGATGTACGTCCAGAAGCCGTGGACGATCCGCCAGTACGCCGGGTTCTCCACCGCGAGTGAGTCCAACGCCTTCTACCGCCGCAACCTCGCGGCCGGCCAGAAGGGCCTGTCAGTCGGCTTCGACCTCGCCACCCATCGCGGGTACGACTCCGATCACCCACGTGTGTCGGGCGATGTGGGCATGGCCGGTGTCGCGATCGACTCGATCCTCGACATGCGCCAGCTGTTCGACGGGATCGATCTGGGCGCGGTGTCGGTCTCGATGACCATGAACGGGGCTGTGCTGCCGGTCCTGGCGCTGTATGTCGTCGCCGCCGAGGAGCAGGGCGTTCCGCCGGAGAAGCTCGCGGGCACCATCCAGAACGACATACTCAAAGAGTTCATGGTGCGCAACACCTACATCTACCCGCCGGCGCCTTCCATGCGCATCATCTCGAACATCTTCGAGTACACGTCCCAGAAGATGCCCAAGTTCAACTCGATCTCGATCTCTGGGTACCACATCCAGGAGGCCGGTGCGACAGCCGACCTCGAGCTCGCGTACACCCTGGCCGACGGCGTCGAGTACCTCAAGGCCGGTATCGAGGCCGGACTCGACGTAGACAGGTTCGCGCCGCGGCTGTCGTTCTTCTGGGGCATCGGCATGAACTTCTTCATGGAGGTCGCCAAGCTTCGCGCCGCGCGGCTGCTGTGGAGCGAGCTGGTCGCCGGCTTCGACGCGAAGAACTCGAAATCGCTGTCCCTGCGGACGCATTCGCAGACCTCGGGGTGGTCCCTCACCGCGCAGGACGTGTTCAACAACGTCGCGCGCACCTGCATCGAGGCGATGGCCGCGACGCAGGGGCACACGCAGTCACTGCACACCAACGCGCTCGACGAGGCGATCGCGCTCCCGACCGACTTCTCGGCACGGATCGCCCGCAACACACAGCTGCTGTTGCAGCAGGAGTCGGGCACCACGCGGCCCGTCGATCCGTGGGGCGGCTCGTACTACGTCGAGACGCTCACGCATCAGCTCGCCGAGCGCGCCCGCGCCCACATCCGCGAGGTCACGGAGGCGGGTGGCATGGCCAAAGCGATCGCCGAGGGCATTCCGAAACTGCGCATCGAGGAGGCCGCTGCCCGCACCCAGGCGCGGATCGACTCGGGTCGACAACCGGTGGTCGGCGTCAACAAGTACCAGGTGGCCGAGGACGTCGAGTTCGAGGTGCTCAAGGTCGACAACACCAAGGTGCGCGCGGAGCAGCTGGCCAAACTGGAGCGCCTGCGCGCGGAACGGGACGATTCGGCGGTGCGCTCCGCGCTGGCCGATCTGTCGCGCGCTGCAGCGTCCACCGAGGGGGGCCTCGCAAACAATCTGATGGCGCTGGCGATCGACGCGGCGCGCGCCAAGGCCACCGTCGGCGAGATCTCCGATGCGCTCGAGAAGGTGTACGGCCGACACCAAGCGGAGATCCGTACGCTGAGCGGCGTGTACCGCGACGAGGCCGGAGCAGGCGGCAACATCACGACCGCGATGGAACTGGTGCACACGTTCGCGGAGGCCGACGGCCGACGCCCCCGTGTTCTGATCGCCAAGATGGGCCAGGACGGGCATGACCGCGGCCAGAAGGTGATCGCGACCGCGTTCGCCGACCTCGGCTTCGACGTGGACGTAGGCCCGCTGTTCTCGACGCCCGAGGAGGTTGCGCAGCAGGCCGCGGACAACGACGTACACGTGGTGGGCGTCAGCTCGCTCGCGGCGGGCCACCTCACCCTCGTTCCCGCCCTACGGGAGGCGCTCGCCGAGGTGGGTCGGCCGGACATCATGATCGTGGTGGGCGGCGTGATCCCGCCGGGCGACTTCGACGAGTTGTACGCCGCCGGCGCTGCGGCGATCTTCCCGCCCGGCACAGTTATCGCTGATTCCGCCGTGGACCTGCTGAAGCGCCTCGGCGAGCGGCTCGGGTACGCGCTGTAGTGGCGCCCGGACCCCGTGACTCCGGACCCGTGCGGCAGCCCGTCCCACCCTCTCTCGACGAGTTGGTCGAGGGGGTACGCGGCGACCGGCGGGCCGTGCTGGCCCGTGCGATCACCCTGGTCGAGTCACGCCGCGCGGATCACCACGATCTGGCACAGCGGCTGCTGCTCGAGCTGGGCGAAGGCGTCTCCGACACCGTGCGCGTGGGAATCACCGGTGTCCCGGGCGTGGGCAAGTCGACCACGATCGAGGCCCTCGGAAACCACCTGATCTCGTTGGGGCACAAGGTGGCTGTGCTCGCGGTCGACCCGTCCTCGACCCTTACCGGCGGGTCGATCCTGGGCGACAAGACCCGGATGGGCACGCTGGCGGTGAACCCGCGCGCGTATATTCGCCCGTCGCCGACGTCGGGCACACTCGGTGGTGTCGCCAAGGCGACCCGCGAGACGATCGTGCTGCTCGAGGCGGCAGGTTTCGACGTGATCCTGATCGAGACCGTCGGCGTCGGCCAGTCCGAGGTGACCGTGGCGGCGATGGTCGACACCTTCTGCTTCCTGACCTTGGCGCGCACCGGCGATCAGCTGCAGGGGATCAAGAAGGGCGTGCTGGAGCTTGCCGACGTGGTGGTGGTCAACAAAGCCGACGGCGAGCACGTGGTCGAGGCGCGGGTCGCCGCCCGCGAATTGAGCAGCGCGCTCCGTCTGATCCATCCGCGTGGATCCCTATGGCGCCCACCCGTCCTCACCATGAGCGCGATCGAGGGGTCCGGCGTTTCCGAACTGTGGGCCGAGGTGTTGCGGCACGGTAGGACCCTGCGGGACGCGGGGGAGTTCACGGCGCGGCGGCAACGTCAGCAGGTCGAGTGGATGTGGGCGATGGTGCGCGCCGAGGTGTTGTCGCGGGTCGAGCGCTCCGACGCCGTGCGCGAGCTCCGTGCCGGTGTCGAGAACGAGGTACGGACGGGTACCCTCACGCCCGCCCTCGCCGCGCGCCGGGTGCTCGACGCGTTCGACGGCGCCGCCGACGCCCCAGGGGACGGCTGAGTACGGGGTCTCTGGCCAGGGAATCCAGCCCTCTGTGCGGCGATTGTTGTGACATGCGTGATATCAGTGCAGCGATCTCGACCGCGGTCCGCTAGGGTGGGAGTCAGCCGGCGTCGTTCTCGACGCCCGCCCGCCTACGATTTCCACTCTCGCCAGCGGCCTCCCACATGGGGACGCATGCCGCGTGCTGCGATCGTGATCGCCCGGCCCATCGCCGGTTCGAGTAGTTCTCCGCGGCGGAACGGTCCGTGCCCACCGGCACGGGTCCGCCGATTTCGTGTCCCGGTCATCCACCGCGCGGCACGCCGATGCCCGAAAGGGGCACCGCATACCCATGACCGCATCCTCCCCGACATTCGCCGACCTCGGCGTCCGGGCCCCGCTCGTCCGCGTGCTCACAGCCGCCGGCATCGAGGCCCCGTTCCCCATCCAGGCCGACACGCTGCCCGACTCGCTCGCCGGCCGGGACGTTCTCGGTCGCGGCCGAACCGGCAGTGGCAAGACTCTCGCGTTCGCCATCCCCGTAGTCAGCCGGCTGTCCGGCGATCTCGCCGGCCGCGCGCGACCGGGCCACCCCATCGGCCTCGTACTGGCCCCCACCCGTGAGCTCGCGACGCAGATCGCTGCTGTGATCGAACCGCTCGCGCAGTCCTACGGCCTGTCCGTCACGACGATCTTCGGCGGCGTATCCCAGCAGCGGCAGGAGCGCGCTTTGCGCACCGGCGCCGACATCGTCGTCGCCTGCCCCGGCCGGCTCGAAGACCTGATGCGCCAGCGCATCGTGCACCTCGACGCCGTCGAGATCACCGTGCTCGACGAAGCCGATCACATGGCCGACCTCGGCTTCCTGCCGGTGGTCACCCGAGTCCTGGCCGCTACGCCGGCCGGTGGGCAGCGACTGCTGTTCTCGGCGACTCTGGACAACGGCGTCGACAAGCTGGTCCGGCGCTTCCTGCACGACCCCGTACGGCACTCGGTCGACGAGGAGACCTCGCCCGTCGAGGCGATGACCCACCACGTGTTCGACCTGGACGGCGCGGATTCGAAGAAGGCCGTCATGGAGCGCCTCGCGAGTGGCCGTAGCCGTCGCATTCTGTTCACCCGCACCAAGCACCAGGCGCGCAAGCTCGCGAAGCAGTTGACCCAGGCCGGAATCCCCTCGGTCGACCTGCACGGCAACCTGTCGCAGAACGCGCGGGACCGCAACCTGGCGGCGTTCGCGGATGGCACCGCCCGCGTCCTGGTGGCCACCGACGTGGCCGCGCGCGGCGTGCACGTACCCGATGTCGAACTCGTGGTGCACGTCGACCCGCCGGCCGAGCACAAGGCCTACCTGCACCGATCGGGCCGTACGGCCCGCGCCGGTAACACCGGCGATGTGGTGACGCTGGTACTGCCCGAACAGCGTCGGGACGTCGCGGTGTTGCTCCGCAAGGCCGCCATCGACGCGAAACCCCAACGGGTGACCGTCGATTCGGATGCGGTGTCCGCACTCGTGGGTGATCCCGCGCCGTATGTCACGCCGAGCGTTGCCGTGCACCAGGACCAGCCCCGTCAGGGTGCCGGTCGTGGGCGCGCACACAGCACCGGGCAGCACCGCGGAGGTCAGCAGGGCGCACGCCGGCCGGTCGGCGTGCGTGCCGACGGGTCGGCCGCGTCGCGCGGTGACGGTTCGGGCTCCCGTTCCGGCGGTGGTCGCGGCCGCGGCGGTCGCGGCCGGTCGGCTCAGACCAGCCGGTAACCCGCTCCATTCCGACTCGACGCGCTCCCTCCATTACCGGGGGAGCGCGTCGGTCGTTCGGGAGGGGCTTCCGAGCGAGGACTCGAATGTGATTCAGGTCTCATCGATGTGTTTCGTCGCCCTGTGTCGAAAAGGCTTGATGACATGATCATCGAATGGATGCGCCGACGCCGTCGCAGGCCCCTGATCTGACCGATACCGTGACCGACGCCCGCGATGCAGTGTGCTGTGCCGGGCCGGATGACTGCGCGACCGACGTCTGCCCCTCGGGCGTCGCGGAGCCCACCGATCGTGGTGGTCGTCCCCCCAGCACCAGTGCCCATGCCTTGGCCGCCGCCGCGCAGCGCCTGTTCCTCGTGGACGGCTTCGAGCAGACCAGCGTCGAGGACATCGCGCGCGCGGCGGGGGTCAGCCGACGGACGTTTTTCCGGTACTTCCGTACCAAGGCGGACGTCGTATGGGTCGAATCAGGCAGGGAGTTCGAGGCGTTCGTCGCGAGCCTCGACGCCGCGCCACCGGAGGCGGGTGTGCGCGCGGTCCTGGTCGACGCGTGGTCGCGCACCTTGGACCACGGGCGCGACGAGGACGAGTGGGCCCGGCATCGCGCCCAGCTGATCCTCATCGAGCCGGGGGTGCAGGCGCAGGCCAACGCCGTCTTCCGGGAGTGGCGCGCGGTCGTTGCTCGGTTCGTCGCACGGCGGATCGGAGAATCGCCCGACGACCTGGTCCCGCTCGCGTTCGCACACGCCGGGGTCTCCGCCTCGGCGGTGGGCCATCAGTACTGGTTCGCTCACCCCGAGATGCAGCTGGGCGACTGCCTTCGCGCGGCGCTCGAGGTCATGCTGCCGCCTGAACCGACACCTGCTGCCCGCGCGCATCCTCGGCCCACCTGTCCCGTGTGAGCCCTCCTCCTCTAGGAGGTGGGCTCACACGTGGCAAGGGGGCTGTCAAGAATCAGGTGGGCTCGCCCCCCGACGTGGGTGACCCCTGAGGCGATCGCTCACCATACGGATCGCTGTGGATAGCCCGCCTTTTCGCGCCGGTGGTGCGTGCGCACCGAGACACAGTCGTGGCATGGCACTGGATCTGCGGACACGAGCGGCGCTCATCGGAACGGGAATGACGGCGGACGGCATCCGCCGCGACGTCGCAGCAGGACGGCTGTATGTGGTCGAACGCGGCGTCTACACCTTCGAGCGGCCAGAGGCCGTCTGGGACGAGTACGCGGCCCGGGTCGTCGCGGCGGCGATGAATCGCCCGTCGTCGGTCGTCAGTCATGAGAGCGCCGCGGCGCTGCATGGCATCCCCGTGTTCCGGGGCTCCCGCGAGCGGATCCACTTCACGATCGACGCCGAGCACGGCGGAGGGCGTAGGCCGAGACGGCACATCCATCCCCGCCCGTTGCGGCCCGAGGATGTGGTGCGGATCGATGGAATAGCCGTCACCTCGCGTGCCCGTACGGCCCTCGACATCGCGACCTCGGGTTCGTTGACCCAGGGGATCTGTGCGATCGACGCGGTGTGTCTGCGCCCACGATATCCGGATCCCGGCGCTCCGCCGCCCGTTCCGGTCGCTGAGTTGCGCAGCACGCTCGACGCCCTCGGCCCCCGATGCCGCGGTGTCGCGCGGGCCCGTACTGCGATAGCCCGTTCGGTCGACCGTAGTGAGTCGCTGGGCGAGTCCCTCTCCCGGTGCCTGATGAGCGAGTGGCGCCTGCCGCCACCGACGCTGCAATGCCGGTATCTGCTCGGCGGGCACGAATACTGGGCCGACTTCGACTGGAACGGGCGACTCATCGGGGAGTTCGACGGGATGGGCAAGTACGACGATCCGGAGCGGATCGAGCGGGAGAAGCAGCGGGACAGCGACTTTCGCGGCGCTGGGATCCGAGTCCTGCACTGGACCTGGGACGACGTGTGCAACCGTGCGCGTTTCTTCTCCATCATCACGGGTGCACTCCTCGATGCCGGCATCCTGGCGACGACCGTGCCGCTCCCCGGTTGAGACTGC
>CAJCHX010000567.1 GCA_903970215.1 Acidobacteriaceae bacterium | reverse complement strand
CGAACTGATCACCCGGGTCGTAGATGTAGGCGATCCCGCCGCTCATGCCGGCGCCGAAGTTGCGCCCCGTCTTGCCGAGCACCACCACCCGGCCACCGGTCATGTACTCGCAGCCGTGGTCACCGACACCCTCGACGACCGCTGTAGCGCCCGAGTTGCGGACGGCGAACCGCTCGCCGGCGACGCCGCGGATGAACGCCTCGCCCGACGTCGCGCCGAACAGGATCACGTTGCCCGCGATGATGTTCTCCTCGGCGACGAAGCCCTCGGGCGCGTCCTCCGAGGGGCGGACCACGATGCGGCCACCCGACAGTCCCTTGCCGACGAAGTCGTTCGCGTCGCCGTACAGCTTGAGCGTCACGCCCTTCGGCACGAACGCGCCGAAGCTGTTACCGGCGCTGCCGCGGAACGTGATCGAGATCGTGTCCTCGGGCAGCCCCTCGGCGCCGTACACCTTGGTCAGCTCGTGCCCGAGCATGGTCCCGACGGTGCGGTTCACGTTGGAGATCGCCGACTCGAACGAGACGGGCGTCCCATTGTCGAGCGCCTCGCGGGACTGCGTGATCAGCTGCTGGTCGAGCGCTTTGTCCAGCGAGTGGTCCTGGCGGCCGGAGCAGTACAGGTCCTGGTTCATGAACGGCGAGTCCACCTGCGCGAGGATCGGCGACAGGTCGAGCTTGCCCGCCTTGGCGCCGCTCCAGTGCTCGACCGCCGCGGCGGTGTCGAGCACCTGCGACTGCCCGACCGCCTCCTGGAGCGTGCGGAAACCGAGCTGCGCCAGCAACTCCCGCACCTCCTCGGCGATGAACAGGAAGAAGTTCTCCACGAACTCCGGCTTGCCGGAGAACCGGCGACGCAGCATCGGGTTCTGCGTCGCGACACCCACCGGGCAGGTGTCCAGGTGGCAGACGCGCATCATCACGCAGCCGGACACCACCAGCGGGGCAGTCGCGAAACCGAACTCCTCGCCACCCAGCAATGCTGCGACGATCACGTCACGGCCGGTCTTGAGCTGGCCGTCCACCTGCACGACGATGCGGTCCCGCAGGCCGTTGAGCAGCAGCGTCTGCTGCGTCTCGGCCAGGCCGATCTCCCACGGTGCGCCCGCGTGCTTGACCGAGGTCAGCGGGGTCGCACCGGTACCGCCGTCGTGGCCCGAGATGAGCACCACGTCGGCGTGCGCCTTGGACACACCCGCGGCGACGGTGCCCACGCCGATCTCGGACACCAGCTTCACGTGGACCCGGGCGGACGGATTGGCGTTCTTCAGGTCGTGGATCAGCTGCGCCAGATCCTCGATCGAGTAGATGTCGTGGTGCGGCGGCGGCGAGATCAGGCCGACGCCAGGCGTCGAACCCCGGACCTCGGCGATCCACGGGTAGACCTTGCCCGGCGGCAGCTGGCCGCCCTCGCCGGGCTTGGCGCCCTGCGCCATCTTGATCTGGATGTCGGTGCAGTTGCTCAGGTAGTGCGCGGTCACACCGAACCGGCCGGACGCGACCTGCTTGATCGAACTGCGCCGGAAGTCGCCGTTCTCGTCCGGGTAGAACCGCCGCGAATCCTCGCCGCCCTCACCGGAGTTGGACCGTCCGCCCAGGCGGTTCATCGCGATCGCCAGGGTCTCGTGGGCCTCGGCCGAGATCGAGCCGAAGCTCATCGCACCCGTGGAGAATCGCTTGACGATCTCGGTGACCGACTCGACCTCCTCGATGGGGACGGGGCTGCGGTCCGGCACGAAGTCGAACAGCCCACGCAGCGACGCCAGCCTCTTCGACTGGTCGTTGACCAGGCCGGTGTACTCCTTGAACACCGAGTACTGGCCCGAGCGCGTCGCGTGCTGCAGCTTGAACACCGTCTCCGGGTTGAACAGGTGGTACTCGCCCTCGCGGCGCCACTGGTACTCGCCGCCCACCTCGAGCTCACGGTGCGCGAGCTCCTCGGGGCGGCGACCCATCGCGCGCTCGTGCCGAGCGGCGACGTCCGCCGCGATCTCGTCCAGCCCGACGCCGCCGAGCTGGCTCTGCAGGCCCGTGAAGTACTCGTCCACGACCTCCTGCGACAGGCCGATCACCTGGAACAGCTGCGCACCGGTGTACGAGGCCAGCGTGGAGATGCCCATCTTGGACATCACCTTCAGCACGCCCTTGCCGGCGGCCTTCACGTAGTTTGCGACCGCCTTCTCCCGGGAGATGCCGGGCAGCTCGCCCCGCACGACCATGTCCTCGACGGTGGCGAAGGCCATGTACGGGTTGATCGCGGCGGCCCCGAAGCCCACGAGCGCGGCCATGTGGTGCACCTCGCGCGCGTCACCGGACTCGATGATCAAACCGACCTGGGTGCGGGTCCGCTCGCGCACCAGGTGCTGGTGCACTGCGGAGGTCAGCAGCAGCGACGGAATGGGCGCCATCAGCCGGTCGGAGTTGCGGTCCGACAGCACGATCAACCGGGCTCCACCGGCGATCGCCTCGGAGACCTGCGTCCGCACGGTCTCGATCGCGTCCCGCAGCCCCTCGCCGCCTTCGGCGACCGGGTACAGGCCCGGGATCACGACGGACCGGAACTCCGGCAGGTTGCCGTCGTCGTTGACCTTGACCAGCTTGATCAACTCGTCGTTGTCGAGGATCGGCTGATCGAGTTGGATCCGGCGACAGCTCCGCGCACTCGGATGCAGTAGGTCGGCCTCGCTGCCGATCGTCGTGCCGAGCGACGTGACGATCTCCTCGCGGATCGCGTCCAACGGCGGGTTGGTGACCTGCGCGAACAACTGCTGGAAGTAGTCGAACAGCAGCCGCGGACGCAGCGACAACACTGCGACAGGCGTGTCGGTGCCCATCGAGCCGATCGCCTCCGCGCCCGTCTTCGCCATCGGCGTCAGCAGCAGGTTCAGTTCTTCGGTGGTGTACCCGAACACCTGCTGCCGCATGGTCACCCGGTCGTGCGGCATGATCGGGTGCGGCCGGTCGGGCAGCTCCGACAGACTCAGCAGACCCTCGTCCAACCACTCCTGGTACGGCTCGGTCTCCGCCAGCTCGCCCTTGATCTCCTCGTCGGAGACGATCCGGCCCTGCGCCGTGTCCACCAGGAACATCCGGCCCGGCTGCAGGCGGGTCTTGTACACGACGTCGCTGTGCGGGATGTCCAGGATGCCGACCTCGGATCCGAGCACCACGAGGCCGTCCTTGGTGACCCAGATGCGCGAGGGCCGCAGGCCGTTGCGGTCGAGGACCGCGCCGATCACGGTGCCGTCGGTGAAGCACACCGCCGCGGGGCCGTCCCACGGCTCCATCAGCGTCGCGTGGTACCGGTAGAACGCCCGGCGGGCCGGGTCCATGTCCTGGTGGCGCTCCCACGCCTCGGGGATCATCATCAGCACGGCGTGCGGGAGCGGCCGGCCGCCGAGGTGCAGCAGCTCGAGCACCTCGTCGAAGCGCGCCGTGTCGGAGCCGCCGGCGGTGCAGATCGGGAAGATCTTGTCCTCGGCGCCGGGGCCGAAGATCGACGGGTCGATCAACGCCTCGCGTGCCCGCATCCAATTCTCGTTGCCGTTGACGGTGTTGATCTCACCGTTGTGGGCGACGCGCCGGTACGGGTGCGCCAGCGGCCAGGAGGGGAAGGTGTTGGTGGAGAACCGCGAGTGCACGAGGCCCAGGGCAGACGTGACCCGCTCGTCCTGCAGGTCGAGGAAGAAGCCACGCAGCTGCGGCGTGGTCAACATCCCCTTGTAGACGAAGGTCTGACCGCTCAGCGACGGGAAGTACACCGATTCGGCGCCCTGCGTGCCCGCGCCGGGACCGTCGTGGCCCAGCTCCCGCTCGACGCGCTTGCGCACGACGAAGGAGCGCCGCTCCAGATCGATACCGGAGAGCGGGGCGCCGTCGGCGTCTTCGCCGGCGATGAAGATCTGCCGCATCGTCGGCATCGCGTCGCGGGCGAGCGCACCCAACGACGAGTCGTCCGTGGGCTGGTCGCGCCAGCCGAGGACCCGCAGGCCCTCCTCCGCGACGATCCGCTCGACGCCCTCCTGCGCGACCCGCGCCTGGGCGGCCGCCTGCGGCAGAAACGCGATGCCGGTGGCGTACGAGCCGGCCTCGGGCAACTCGAAGTCGACGATCGCGCGGAAGAACTCGTCCGGCACCTGGATGAGGATGCCCGCGCCGTCGCCGGTGTTCGGCTCGGCGCCCGCGGCGCCGCGGTGTTCGAGGTTGACCAGGGCCTGGATGGCCTTGTCGACGATGTCGCGGCTCTTGCGGCCATACATGTCCACGACGAACGCCACGCCGCACGCGTCGTGCTCATGGGCGGGGTGGTACAGCCCCTGCGGACCAGGGGGGGTGAATCGGCTCATCGTGAACCTGCCTTCGTAACAGCGCCTCGCGGCGGATACGTCTAATCATGCCTGGTGGCATGGATGGGCCACCGCAGGCTTCGTTGGCTGTGCTCAAACGATAAGGATTGG
>CAJCHX010000566.1 GCA_903970215.1 Acidobacteriaceae bacterium | reverse complement strand
CGGTGAGCAGGTTGGTGATCATCGCCGCACGCGCCACGTCCGACAGCCGGCTCTGCGACGGGTCGTAGTCGTCGCCCCCGAGCGCGGCGAAGTTGCGCCCCTCGTCCCACGGCACGTAGTCGTGCGGGCTCCAGTCCTTGGCCATCGCCAGGTGACGGTTGACATTGGCCTCCGCGACACCTGACAGCTCTCCCAGGAGTTCGAGCTGGGTCAATGTACGCTGCATGTATCCTCCGTCACTCATTCGCGTCCAAGCTGATGGTACTAGGTGATCCTTAGTGGATCATCATCCCAGCTCGGAGATATAATCCAAATGACCGAATTGTGGCGCGATGCACATCTCCGGCACTAATTCGGTTCTCGGTTCTCTATCTGCATCCGACCACTCTTTCGTTACCGCGCTCGTCAGCGCGCTCCGAAATTCTCCTTCCCCGCCCCTTCGTACGCACGGTGCGGGCAACGTCGGCGCCTGGTGGCGCCCTATCTGCTGATTCCGGCACAATCGGCGGGTGAGCAAGCACAGCCCCGAGCACGTGGGTACCACGAAGCCGCTCGGACTGCGTGAGCGCAAGAAGCTTCAGACGCGGGTGACGCTGCGCAAGGTGGCGTTCGAGCTGTTCCGGACGCAGGGCTACGACGAGACCACCGTGGCACAGATCGCCGCCGCCGCCGAGGTCTCGCCGGCCACGTTCTTCCGGTACTTCGCCACTAAAGAGGCCCTCGTCGTCGAGGACGACTACGACGCCGTGTTCCTCGCCAACATCGGTCCGCTCGATCCGTCGGGAAACCTGGCGGCGCAGATCCTGCGCCGCGGGGCCGACCTGTTCGAGGAACTCGACGAGGAGACCCGCACGACAGAACTCGAGCGCGCCCGGCTGCTCGGCTCGTCGCCGTCCCTGCGGGCGGCGCAGGCGCAGGACCTCGAGCGTACGGCCGGCGTGATGGAGCGCTCGATCATCGAGAACGCGACGGGACCCGTCGATCCCGACGCCGTTCGGGCGATCGTGGGAGCCGTGGTGGGCGCCGCCATGAGCTTGGCGCGGGGTGAGGGCGCCATGGTGCGGACCGAATCGATCATGAGCCCGGCCGGGATGCGGCAGCTCGCGGCGCTGTTCGATGCTGGTCTGCCCGCGTCCCCGCTCGCGGGCGCAGGAGGATAGGCCCGGCTGCGTCTCGCCTGCGCAAGAAGCGTCGCCGTTCGCCTGTCGCCACGTGCAGCTCGAGCATCCGCTCGACGGCGCGATCCCACGTGAACTCCTCGGCCCGAGCGCGGGTGGACTCGCGGAACGCGTCGGCCCCACGGTGCAGGATCGCGCGCGCCGCGGCGGTGAAGGCTGAGCCGGTGTCGGCTGCCGGTAGGCCGCAGTCGGGGAGCGCGACGTCGGCGAGTGCGGAGTTGCGTGACACCAGGATCGGGGTTCCCGACGCCAACGCCTCCATCGCGGACAGCCCGAACGTCTCGTGCGGCCCCGGGCAGACGGCCATGTCTGCCGACGCGAGCAGCGCCGCCAGCTCGGCCCGGTCGGTGACATGGCCGGCGAACGTCACCGGAAGTCCCGCCGCCTGCCGCCGCAGTTCTTCCGCCATCGCGCCGTCGCCCGCTATTACGAGGTGTGCGCGCACGCCGTCCGCCACGAGGGCCCGCACCACCTCGATGCCCCGGGCCGGCTGCTTCTCCATCGACAGCCGGCACGACTGCACCAGCAGCACGTCCGCGTCGCCGGCCCACCGGGTGCGCGCGGCCGGATCCTTCCGGTCGGGCCGGAACGTGTGGAGGTCGACGCCCAGCGGGACGGTCTCGACGTTCGGGGCCTGCACGCGGGCGAACTCCTCGCCCGCGAACGCGGTGGTGCAGACGACGGTGTCGTAGCTGCGTGCGGTGCCGAGGTTGGCGACGTCGGAAGCCCAGCGTGCGACGGCGGCAGGTGCGCCGAGTTCGATCATCCGATCCAGCCGCTCGTGGCTGATCATGATCGAGCCGACCCCCCGCGCCTTCGCCCACGGACCCATGCCCCGCAGTGTGAGTCGGTCGGACACCTCGAGCGAATCCGCGCCCAGGCGGGGGAGCAGGCGTCGGATGACGACGGGGTTGGCGGCCCGGTAGCCCTCGACCGCGAAGAACCGTCGCCCGGGGACGACGATGCGGTGTACGCCGGTCGCGAGGGTCTCGGACTCGGCTCGAATACCGGCGACCACCAGGGTCACGCGGTGGCCCCGTGCGACGTAGCCTGCGCCCAGCTGATCGACGGCGGTGCGGAGCCCGCCGGAGCGTGGGCCGTAGAAATTGGCCAGCTGAACGATATGCATCCCGTCAGGCAAGCGCGCTTGGACGCCCGCACGCGAGCCACGGGGTGAACGGCCGCGGTCGATCGGGCCAACACTCCCTGTGAGGTCCGGATCCGCCCCTGCGGTCTGGGCGTAATGATCTGTATGTAATGGTTAGGCGTGATATGGGCGATATGAACATTGTGGTCGGAGTCCCGGCCAGGTCTGTGTTCACTCGAGAGAGAGTCGTCCATGCGTAAGTCCTTGATCTGCAAGACTGCCCGCAGCGCCGCGGCCGCCGTTCTGTGCGGCGCGCTGATCGGTATGGCGTGAATATGACTGACGGCGTGGGCGACCAGGACCGACGCGGCGATGCGGTTGGGGACGCGGACACTGCCAGGGCCGCAGAGGAGGACGCGCCGGCATCGGTGCTCGAAGCCTTCGGGTACGGCTGCCTGGTCGGAGGCCTGCTGTACTTCCTGTCCTATTTCACAGCCACCATCGTCTACGCGGTCCTGCTGCGGCGAGGAATTCCACTGGGCCCGTTCATCGCGCTGCCGATCGGGGTGGTCGTGATGGGGTTGGTCGGGGTTGCCGAGAGGCGTCTCCTGCGATGGGAGCGGTGGCCGGAGGTCGAAGCGTTGTGGTCTCAGGTGTCGTTCGTGCTCGCGGCACCGCTTCCGATCGCACTCGCGGTCGTGTGGCCGAAGCCCGTGGCGACGGAACTCCCGGGCATCGCCGCCGTGGCGTTCTCCATCGCCCTGATAGTCGGTCCAATCGTGGTGTTGTTCGTCGCCATTCGGTGGAGGGCGCGTCGCCCGCCCGAGGCGCAGCAGGACTGAATTACATCAATGTCGTTCGGTAGCAGCGAGATTGGGTGTTCATCGCGCTCCGAACTTGTCGGTGGCTCGACGCATACTCCCGGCAACGGTGAATCGGTGGTGCGGAAGCCGGCCCGCACCACCGCACCGGGACCCGAATTCCATCGATGTCAGGGAGATCATCATGAACACCACCCGTATCGCTGCCGGTCTGGCCGCGCTCCTCGCCGCAGTCTGCGCGGCTGCACCCGCCCACGCTTCGGTGGACGAGCCGACCGCTGGCGACCGCATCACCTACACCTTCTTCTCGGATGTGCCCGACAACCAGAGCCTCACCTGGTTCGACGCGAACGACGACATCGCGCAGAACACCTCGCCGCACCTACCGGAGCGAGACGCCAGCGGAAGATATTGGGGCACTGTCACATTCGTCTCTCAGTCCACGTATCAGAGCGTCGTGGGATCGATCCAGACGGATGGTTACCTGGCCGGCTGTACCGCGATCGTCAACGGCACGGTGATAGGCACCAAGACGGCGACGGGCCGGTATGCCGTCGCGTCGTGTAGCGCGGTCGATTGATCCCTTTCTCGCGTCGGGGTGGGGTGGCAGGATCGGCGGTGGCAGCGTTGCCCGCCGCCGATCCGTCACCTGGTCGGAGGGACCATGACCGTCCGTCTCAACCCCTATCTCAACTTCCGCGACACCGCCCGGCAGGCGATGGAGTTCTACCGTGACGTGTTCGGCGGTGAACTCGAGATCTCGACGTTCGCCGACCTGCACGCGAGCGAAGACCCCGCTGAGCAGAACAAGGTGATGCACTCGGTGCTCACCGCGCCGGGCGGTCTGGTGCTGATGGCCGCCGACACCCCCGACGCGATGACTCTCACCGGCGGCGACTCGATCACGGTGTCCGTCAGCGGCGATCAGCTCGACGTCCTGACGGGCTACTGGGACAAGCTGGCCGATGGGGGCACCGTCTCGATGCCGTTCGCCACCGCCCCGTGGGGCGACACGTTCGGCATGTGCGTCGACAGGTTCGGAGTGCGTTGGATGGTCAACGCGGCGGGAAGTTAGACTCGTCGGGCCTCCTTAGCTCAGTTGGCAGAGCAAGGGCCTTTTAAGCCTTGGGTCGTCGGTTCGAGCCCGACAGGGGGCACCGACCCGCGGCCGTCACCTTCGAAGGTGGCGGCCGCGCTGCGTTTCGGTGCTTGACCTGGCGATTTGGGAACGGAGACGACGGTGCCTTAAGCTATCCCAGCTCCCAATGGAACGCGGAAGCGGTGCGGAGAGTGGCCTCGGCCGCCCGAAGCGAGCCCCCTTCGTTTAGTGGCCTAGGACGCCGCCCTTTCAAGGCGGTAGCGCGGGTTCGAATCCCGTAGGGGGTACGTCGCAAGACGTGATAACTAGATAAGGCCCTGTGGCGCAGTTGGTTAGCGCGCCGCCCTGTCACGGCGGAGGTCGCGGGTTCGAGTCCCGTCAGGGTCGCAAATCCGAGTCTTAGGACTCGGCGGTTACGGCTACGCCGGCACCGTTCGGCCAGGTAGCTCAGTTGGTACGAGCGTCCGCCTGAAAAGCGGAAGGTCGCCGGTTCGATCCCGGCCCTGGCCACCTGGAAGACCCGCTGGTGACGGCGGGTTTTTCTCGTCTCTGGGCCAGGTTCGGACTCTCATCGACAGCACCCTCCGCATGTGCGAAAATCCCACATATGGATGGGAAGGTACTTGGTGAGCGGATCGCCCAAGCACGCGGCGACCTCAACATCACGCAGGCACACCTCGCCAACCGTGTCGGTATCGAACGCACCGCCCTGGGCCGGATAGAGAAGGGCGAACGCAAGGTCTCGGCCGTGGAGCTGGTCAACCTCGCCGCGGCGCTGGAAGTCCCCTTGGCGTGGTTCGTGCGGGACCCGCTGCCGGCCGTGGTGAGCCGGCGCACCGACGCCGCACCCTCCCACGAGGTGACCGCCCGACTGGACCGTCAACTGGAACTATTCTCCGGCGACGTCGCGTCGCAGCTCGCTTCCGGCGTGATTACCCCGGCCACCGGCAAGCCTTCCTGGCGGACGCCAAGGACACACCCCGAGGCCGAGCGGACCGCACGCGAGGTGCGCTCCTATCTTGGTTTGGACAACGGGCCGCTGCTCGGCTTAGCCGCTATCGCCGAGCGATTCGGCCTCTACTCGTGTTCCCTGCCGCTGGGCAATGGCGGTGCTGACGGCGCTCTCGTTGAAGTCGCTGAGGGCGTCGCTGCTGCGGTGATCGACGGAGATGCCCGGCCCGGGCGACGGCGCATGTCGCTGGCGCACGAGCTTGGGCACTGGCTGTTCGGTGACCCGTACGATCTCGGCCCTGATGACGCGGAGAAGAGAATCAACTCTTTCGCGGCATACCTCTTGGCTCCCCGGTCGGGAGTCACCGCGCTGTGGAACCAGCACCTTGGCGACTCGGTACGCGACCGGACGATACGGGTCGCCGCAGCGTTCCGGATGTCGTGGTCGGCAGTGATCCTGCATCTGCGGAACCTGACCCTGATCAACGAGGACGAGTTTCGCTCGCTGGATGGCCGTATACCCGTCTCCGGAGAGTTCGCCAAGCTGGGCATCATGCTGGATACCGAGGAGCTGAAGGCGCCGTCGCTGTCACCGGGCATCACCGCGGCGATCATCGAGGCCTACGTGGACCGGCGGATGTCCGCGGCGCGGGTGGTCGAACTGCTCCGCGGCGGCCTTGAAGCGGATGATCTTCCCGAGCAGCGCGTGGAGTCTGCCGCCGACTACGCGAGCCTGTGACGGCCGCTGACGAGACCCGCTGGGTGATGGATACGTCCACCTTCACCCATTTCTGCCGGGCGAAACGCGAGGACGTGCTGCAGCGGCTCGCCCCGCAGGGACTGATCCTCATCCCCGACAGCGTCGATGTAGAGATCGGGCGTGGCCGGGATGTCGGCTACGACCTCCCGGTCATCGACAGTCTTCCGTGGGTGGAGCGCGGCATCCTCACGGAGGACGAGGAGACCCTGCAGTTGCTGATCAAGGTCGACATGCCGTCGAAGCCGGGCGATCCTCCAACGAAGAATCTGGGCGAGTGCGCGGTGTTGGCATGCGCCACGAGCGCGAGATGACGGCGGTGATCGACGATCGCGATGCCAGGGAGCAGGCGCGCGCTCGGAGACTGCGCTTCGTGACCACCATGCACATCATCGTCGAGGCGTACAGGGTGCTGGACGACATCGACTCGGAGGCTGCGGAGCAGCTGTACGAAGCCCTGTTGGCGACTGACATGCGTTTGCCGCGGGTGGACAGCGTGGTCAGGTGGGGTTACGAGATGGAACTATTGCCGGGATAGCCATCGCGCTTGGTCGGCTCTCGGGACGCTGTCATCCGGTTCGCCGAAGGCACAGCTTCGCTACGGATCACGCTGAACTAGGGCGCGTCCGTCGATGCACCTCCCTTCTCAGTAACCTGGGCCGCTGCAACCGCCATGAAACCCTTGCCGTCAGGGGTCTTCTCCGGCAGCGCGCAGGCGTCGTCCATCAGGCGCTGCACTGCGGAGTCCATGTCCGAGCCGTGGAACTCCAACCTGGTTGCGGTGTGCGGTCGTGATTTAGCCGGGTACAGCTCCATCACGAGTCCGTTCGCTCCCGTGATCGACCAGTGCTCGGGGCCATCACCATGCTTCTCGGCCACAGGTTAGGCGGCGAGGATCGCTCCGTGGAAGCGAGCGGCGCGGTCAAAGACCGTCTCCGGCACGTATAGGACCATCAGCGACAACTTCATGAGTCCCTCCTCGGCTGACGCATCTCCGACCGCGGAGCGATCCGCAGCTCGCCGCGCGCTTCCTGTTCCCGCAGCGCCTTCTGCTTCTCGGCTGGCAACTTGTCGACGTACTCCTGCGCGATCACCGTCGAGCCGGGGACGGGGCGCAGGCCACGGCCGGAGTCGGGATGCACGTCTGGGCAGTCCGCCATGCAACAGCCGCACTCCGAGTAGCGGGACAAGTCGACCTCGGTGTCGCCGGCCTCATCGCTGCGGATCGACGGGTTCATGCAGCCGCCGTCCGGGGCGCCGATGTGGTCGCGGCGTGGACAGTCGCACAGTTCGGTGGACGCGGACTCGGTCATGATCTGCAGAGTAGGTCCGGGCTACGACATGGAGCGAGCTGTTTTCCGATAAGGAACCAGACCCTTCACCGAGCCGTCGCGAGCAGGAACCCGCAGCTCAAACCCAACCCGCGTTACCCACGAGAATTCGTCCGATCAGTCTCCGAGGCCACCCCGGACCCCTGTTTCCCCAGCCTGAACCCGCCTCCCATCAACCCCCGCGCAGTCACTCGAGACGGATGCGCGCGACGCTACGCGAAATTGGATTCCAGCATATGGCCCCGAGAACTCCCAGGTCATCCGCGATGACGAGCAGTGAGCGGCGCGCGTGGGAGACGAGGCTGATGCGCGCGGCGTCGGCCGATGTGAGATGACATGACACAGAAGTGACATACAAGCGCCCACCCGGTGTGCGGCCGACGCGGAGAAAGCCCAGTTCACCGCGTCGAGGTGGGAACCGGCGACCTGGGAGAGTAGTGAAACGTCCGCCTGAAAAGCGGAAGGTCGCCGGTTCGATCCCGGCCCTGGCCACCTGGAAGCCCCGCTGGTGACGGCGGGTTTTTCTCGTTCTCGGGGAACTCATCCCGCAGCGGCGTTGCTGATGGATGCGCTGGGAGTGGGTGCGGGCGGGGAACCCCGCCACCCAGCGGATGTGCAAGCGGACCAAGCCTCGTCGCCTGAAGAGTTCACACCGGGGACGGTTTATAGTGGGCGCCGTGGACAGTGATCCGGCGCAGGGGCGGGCGCGCGGCGGTCGGCGAGATGGTCTGCCCCTGTGGTCCGTCGCTCGTGCGATCCGGAGCCGCGACAGCGAACTGAGGCGGGAGTTCTCGTTCGCGTTCGATCGCGAGGGACGGGGCCTGCGGTCGGAGTTGTGGATCGTGATGTTGGTCGGCGTTGCGGTCGTCCTGATCTTCCACACGTACTTCCTCGATATTCGCGGTGCGTTGTTGGCGTGGAGTCCGCTGCTGCTGGTCGGGGTGGGGATCCCGGTGGTGCTGCGGTGGCTGAGCGGCGCACACAGTCCG
>CAJCHX010000565.1 GCA_903970215.1 Acidobacteriaceae bacterium | reverse complement strand
TACCCGTCGTCTCCCGCCACGCCGGCCGCCCAGTTGTTGCTCGGCCCGGCAGACTTTCCGGCGGGATACCAGTACATCGCTGCGCCCCTGAAGGCTCTCCGCGGCGGCGTGCCGCAGCTCGAGAGCCTGATCGCGGGCGCCAAGGTCACGCCGCAGCAGTGTAGGAACTCCGGCTCCGCGAACAAGACGGCGCGAGCGGTGGGCGCCGTCCGCGTCGCGATCGCCGTGAACAAGGCACAGCGATCCTTGCTCGCGGAGACGCTGGTAGCGCACCCGACGGACCTCGCCGCACTGCGCCGCTCCTCGCTGGGGGCTTGTTCGAACGTCACGGTAGACCTCACGGATCCGCAGGGCGGCATGCTGCACCTGACCGTGCGCATGGTCGAGGTGCCCGTGCCTGCAGGGCTGCCGACCGACTCCGCCGCATTCCGGGCGACGGTCAGCGGCCAGCGCACAGTGGGCACCCGGACGGTCGCGATCGACCGGAACGCGCTGGTCGGGTACGCGTCGGTGCGGGGGTACACCGTCGATGTCCAGGCGCAGGCGGGTGGTGGCCTCGACCGAGCCGCGTTCGCCACCACCTTCGTCAAGGCGGTCGACAAGATCGAGGCTGCTCGCTAGTCGAGGTCGGGCGTAGCGATGTGTCACCTGTCACATCCGGATGGCGGCGGGAACCGTTTCGCGGCGTAGCCCGACTAACCGACCATGCAGTCTCCTGACGCACACGCCACGCGGGGTCCCGACGCCCGCGCCATGGGGTGCTCCGACGCCCGCGAAGGCATCTCGAGCCGCCTCGACGGTGAGGTGCCGCCGTCGGGCGACCTCGATGCGCACCTCGACGAGTGTGCGGACTGCCGGAGGTTCGCCGACGACGCCGCTCAGCTGGACCGGGTGCCCGCCGTGGTGGGGTCGCCCGACGCCCCCGCGCCGGTCACCCCGGTGGCGCCGCCGCCCCGCGGCACGCTGGGGCTCGCGGTGGGATCGCTCATCGCCTTCGCGGTGGTCGTCGGGGTGGTCGCGAGCCAGGGCGCGCTGCGGTACACGATCAACGGAGACACCTACCCGGGTGCTTTCACCGCCTACGGGGCTGCGGTCGGCCGGTTGACCGGCACGTTCGCCGCCGCGATCACTCTCGGCGCGATCGCGTTCGCGGTGTTCCGGGCAGCGGTACAGGAGACCGGCGAGGTGGGACTGCGCGGCTTCCTCGCGCATCGGCTCGCGCAGCGTGCCTGCCAGGTCTGGGCGCTCGTGTGCATTCCGATGGTGCTGCTCTCGGCGTCGGACAGCGCCGGGCAGAACCTCGCCGACGTGGTCCACGCCGGCGGGCTGGAGGCGCTGATCTCCGCGTCGGCGACCGCCAAGGGCTGGTTCGTCTCGTTCGTATGCGCGGTGATCGTGCTGGTGGCGCTGCAATCGGCACTGTCCTGGATGGCGCACCTGTGGTTGCTCGTGCCCGCAGGCGTCGGTCTGTTGGCCGTCACCGTCACCGCAGACGAGGCGCAGGGGCCGAACCACGACTACACCACGTCGGCATTGATGGCACTCACGCTCTGCACGGCGGTCTGGCTGGGTGGGCTGTGGGCGCAGGCGACGGTGCCTCGGCGCGCGGAGAAACGCTGGACGGGCCCCGTCTTCGGCTTGATCGCGCTGGCGTACGGGGCGGTGATCGCGCTGGTGATGGCTCCGGGCGGCGACCTGACCGGCACGACATACGGGCGGTTCGTACTCGCAGCGGGAGTGGGCCTCGTGGTCGCGGCCGGGTTGCAGTATCTGCGGGCGACTGTGGCAGCGGCCGCGGTGCTCACCGCCGCGGGCGGCGTCGCGATCGCCGCCTCGCTGCTCACGCCGCCGCCCTTCCTGGCGCGCCGGTTCACGATCGGCGAGGTGTTCCTGGGCTACGACGTGCCCCTGCCGCCCAGCGTCGGACGGTTCGCCACGCTGTGGCGGTGGGACCTGGACCTGGTTCCGCTGGCTGTGGTGCTGGCCGTCGGCTACCTGCTGCTCGTCCGGCGTCTGGGGCGAGCGGAGCGACGGGGG
>CAJCHX010000564.1 GCA_903970215.1 Acidobacteriaceae bacterium | reverse complement strand
AGATCCCGGGGCTGTTGATTCCGGCGTTCCGGGACACCGTGATCATGGTAGGCGTTGTGATGGCGATCGTGCTCGTGATCGGGGTGCCTCTGGGCGCCCTGGTGCACAACGTCGCTCCCGGTGGACTGATCGAGAACAAGCTTGTGCACCAGCCCCTTTCGTGGGTGATCAGCATCGGGCGCTCCCTGCCGTTCCTGGTGCTGATGACATCGATCATCCCGTTCACCCGTCTGCTCACCGGCACGAACATCGGGATCCCGGCCGCGGTGGTGCCGATGTCGATCGCGGGCATCGCCTTCTTCGCGCGCATCGTCGAGAACTCGTTGCGCGCGCTGCCCGCCGAGGTGGATACCGTGGCGCGGGCATCGGGCGGATCGACGGCCCAGATCATTTGGGGCGCACAGATACCCGAGGCGCTGCCGAACATCGTCGGCGGGCTCACCATCAATACCATCGCCATGATCGAATACTCCACCATCGCCGGCACGATCGGCGCCGGCGGACTCGGGTACGTGGCCGTGACCTACGGCTACGAGCGCTTCGATCACGGCGTCATGATCGGCACCATCATCACCCTCGTGGTCACCGTGACCGCGATCCAACTGGCCGGGGACGCGCTCGTGCGTCATCTCACGCCTGGACAGTCCGTTCTCCGAAGGGAATTCGCATGACCGACACCACCTCCACCTCGACCCCGGCCGCGCCCCCGGCGGGCGGCACCGACTCGTCGCCGCCTGCCACCGACGAGCACGGCTTCACCACCCGGCGGCGGCGTCGCGGTCCTCTCATCGCTGCGATCGTCGCGCTGGTCGTGGTGGTCGTCGCGGCCTTCGTCGGCTGGCGGGTATGGGGCGGCTCGGATGCCAAGACCGCCAACGAGACCGCCGGCGCCACGCTCTTGGTCGCGGACACGGAGGGCAACGCCGCAGAGCAGGCTCTCATCGACTTCGTCGCCAAGAACGTCGCACCCAAGCACGGGATCAAGGTGGCGTTCAAGGGTCTCGCCGACTCCACCACCATCAACCGAGCGGTGAGTGACGGCGAGGTGGCCGCCACCATCTACCAGCACAAGCTGTGGCTCTCGCAGGTGCTGCAGGCCAACCCGGACTTCCACGAGGAGGCCGCGACGCCGGTCTTCCGCTGGGGATTCGGGCTGTGGTCGGCGAAATACACCGACCCTCGCCAACTTCCGGACGGCGCGAAGGTGTCGCTGTACAGCGACCCGGCCAACGAGGCGCAGGGCCTGTGGATCCTCGAGCGGGCCCGACTGATCACGCTCAAGCCGGGCGTGAACAAGTGGCAGGCCACCGTCGGCGACATCGCGAGTAACCCGAAGCACCTGCAGTTCCCGCTGCTCGACTTCGCCGCCCAGACCCGCGCGCTGCCGGACCTGGCCGCCGCCGTCGGCTACACCGAGTACTACCTGGCGGCCGGTACCGACATCAAGCAGCAGATCTTCGCACCGCCGGCGCCCGACGAGTTCGCCGGGCAGCTCACGATCGGCTCGAAGTGGAAGAACACCGACAACATCCGCCGACTGGTTGCCGCGTTCGAAGATCCTGCGGTGCAACAGTATCTGCGCACCGATCCGCAGGTGAAGAACATTCTCCTGCCGATCTGATGATCACGTGGCCCGGCCGGACGTCGAGGGGCAGTGGCGACTGATCGGCCGGGCCGCGATCGACCTGTTCGACTCCACGGTGCTGCGCCGTTCGATGGCCGAGTCCACCGGGCGCTCCACGATCGAGCGGATCGGCTTCGTGCGCCCCGATGTCGCGCTGGCGCTATGGCTACTGAAGGCGGCACCATGGACAGAGCCTTACCAGCCGCACGTGAAGGGGACGGCACGTGATGTCCGATCGAGCCGGGCTCGAGTCTGAGCGCGCACTGTTGGAATCGAGGCTCGACATCAATCGGGATGCACTGATCGCATCGGTATCGGGCCTCACGGATGCTCAAGCTCGCCTGCGACTAGTTCCGTCACTGACGACGCCGATGGCCATCGTCAAGCATTGCGCTGTGGCGGAACGCATCTGGTTCCAGCGGACCCTCGGTGAGTTGTCACTCGATCAATGCGACGGGTACGCCGGCGCGGGCGATGACAGCAGTTGGCACACAACCGAATCCGATTCGGTAGACAGCGTCGTCGCCGAATATCAGCGGGCCCGGCAACGATCAGGTGACATCGCCGCTCGGTATCCTCTCGACCACGTCGCTCACCATCCCCGGTTCGGAAGCGTCTCGCTCCGGTGGATCTACCTCCACATGATCGGGGAGATCGCCCGGCACGCCGGTCACGCCGACATCCTGGTGGAACAGATCAGGTCCGGCGCCGAGGGCATTCGCTGATCGGATATTCGCCGACGTCGATGACGCGTCAGATCCGGCCGAGGAGTTCTGCCTTCTTCGCAGCGAATTCGTCGTCGGACAGGATGCCGCGCTGATGCAGCCCGGCGAGCGACTCGATGGCCGCCACGATGACAGCCGGGTCCCCGGACGCAGTCGACGGCGGCGTGGGTACCTGGGTAGCAGGCGCGGGCGCGGGCGTGGGTGCCGGCGCCGCAGGCGCGGGTCGCGGTGCCGGGGCAGGCTCACGCTGCGGGTCCGGTGTGGGGGCGGGAACCGCGGTCGACGCGACCGGAGCTTCGTCCTGCTGCGCACCGACCTCAGCGAGGCTCGAGACACTGAATGTGCCCAATTGGCTGGTGAAGCCCACCGAGCCGTATCCGCCGCCCTGCTGTTGTTGGACGCCACCGATGTGGTGCTCGCCGGTGTCGAAGATCTTGGTGACGCCGTTGATCTGGATCGCCAACCGCCGGGTGCCGGGGAAGATCGCGTAACGCGCATCGTTCTGCGCGCCGGACGCGCTCGGAACGCCCAGGTCGGCCGGCCACCAGCCCGCAGAGGCGAACCCGGCCGGGGAACTCGTCGCAGGGAACTCCGAGGCCGGAAACACGGTGGTGGTCGCGAGCAACTGGGCCAACTCGCCGCACAGCGCATCGACGCGCGCCTTGAGCGCGTGGTCGAACATGTTCCCCCCGACCATCGTCATCCCGCCCCGCATCCATTGCCCGGACCCGCCGAGCTCGGGGATGGAGAATTGGGCCATGCTGCCGCCGCCGGCGCGGACGGCGAGGAGCATGGCCAGCACCGCCTCCCGCGAGAGCCCATACCTCTGGGCGATGTCGGTGATGGCGCTTTCGGCTTCCGGGGTGACCGCTGCCGTCATATCGAGAATCTTCCGTCCGTCGGTTGGTTCGAGACTACCCACGTCCGGCGGCGATCGGTGGTGGTCGTGCACCTCGACGCCCCTCGGCGGCGCGCCCTGCACCTGCTGGCGGCACTGGCCGACCTCGGGGGATCGCCTGAGACCTTCGCGATCCGTGCGTCGCCGCCGATGCCGGAGGGCGACGTGACAGACTTGTGGCCATGCGCGTTTACCTCGGCGGCGACCACGCCGGATACGAACTGAAGTCCCAGATCGCAGCACACCTGGCGCAGACGGGCCACGAGGTGGTCGACTGCGGAGCCCACACCTACGACGCCCTCGACGACTACCCGGCGTTCTGTATCGACGCCGCACGCAAAGTGGTCGCCGACCCCGGCAGCCTCGGCATCGTTCTCGGCGGCAGCGGCAACGGCGAGCAGATCGCCGCGAACAAAGTGCCCGGTGCCCGGTGTGCGCTTGCGTGGAGCGTCGAGACCGCGCAGCTCGCGCGACAGCACAACAACGCGCAGTTGATCGGCATCGGCGGCCGCATGCATTCAGTGGACGAGGCGCTCGCCATCGTCGACGCCTTCGTGAGCACCCCGTGGTCCGGCGAGGCGCGGCACCAGCGCCGCATCGACATCCTGGACGAGTACGAGCGCACGCACGTGGCGCCGGCAGTGCCCGGGTCCGGCGCGGTGCCCGAGGCGCCCGGGTCGGGCGCGCAAGCCTAGTGCCGGAGGGACACACCCTCCACCGACTGGCGGCGCAGCACACCGAGCTGTTCACAGACACCCGCGTCGCGGTCTCCAGCCCGCAGGGCCGCTTCGCCGCCGAGGCGGCGCGGTTGGACGGACTCGTCTTCGACCGCGCCGAGGCCTGGGGCAAGCACCTGTTCCACCGCTACGCCCCGCCCCACACCGGCGGCGCCTCCGGGGCCGTCGTGCACGTGCACCTCGGTTTGTACGGCGCGTTCACGGATTTCGAACGGCCGGTCGCGCCCGTGGGTCAGGTGCGGATGCGGGTGGTCGGTCCGCGAGGCGGTACCGACCTACGCGGGCCCGCCGCCTGCGGGCTGGTCACCGAGGAGGACGTCGATCGCATCCTCGCCAGGCTCGGACCCGACCCGCTGCGCGCCGAGTGTGCTCCGGACACGGCGTGGCACCGGATCTCGCGGTCGACCCGGCCGATCGGCGCGCTGCTCATGGATCAGAGGGTGATCGCCGGTGTGGGTAACGTCTACCGCGCCGAAGTGCTGTTCCGGTCGGGGATCGACCCGCACCGACCCGGCCGGGCGGTCTCTCGCGCCGAGTTCGACGGGATCTGGTGCGATCTGGTGGCGTTGATGCCGATCGGCGTAGCGCGCGGGCGGATGCATGTGGTGCGGCCCGAACACGACCACGGCGCGCCGGCCTATGCTCCCGACCGCCCGCGCACCTACGTCTACCGCCGGGCCGGAGAACCGTGCCGGGTGTGTGGTACGCCGGTGCCGACCGAGGTCATGGACGGCCGGAACCTGTTCTGGTGCCCCGTCTGCCAGACGTGACGGGCCCCGTCTGCCAGACGTGACGGGTCACGGGCCCGCGGCGATCATCGCGAGCAGCAGCTCTGCCCGCACCCGGGCCGACCCCACGTCGTAGCCGAGGACCTCCTCGACGCGCCGGATCCGCGTCCGCAGGGTGTGCCGATGCACCCCGAGTGCCGCGGAGGCCGTCTCCCAATTGCCGTTCGCCTCGAGGAAGGCCCGGAGCGACGCGCTGAGTTCGGTGCCGTGGTCCCGGTCGTGGTGGCGCAGCGGGGCGGTCAGCTGCGCACCCAGATCGGCCAGCACGTCGCGGGTCGCGGGCGACCGCAACAGCAGACCACCCGCCAGGTCGTCGATTCCGATGGCCCGCGCTCCCGGTGTCGCACCTTCCGCGGCGAGGTCGGATTGCTGTGCGGCCGTGCGTATCCCGTCGACCGAGTGCGGCCGGCTCAGCCCTAGCCGGGGGGCGTCCGAGCCCGCGGACGGCCTGGCGCGGGTCAGCGCCTCGATGCGCGCCGGATCGTCGGTGCCGCGCAGGAGCACGCGTGCGATACCACCGTCGGCGATGGCCCACAATTGGCGCCCCCGCCCTGCGAGCCCGGCGTCGAGAGCGTCGACGAACGCGGTCACCGTGGCCGGCCGGGCCGCGTTGACCGTCAGCATCCGGATGCGGCCGTCCGGTCCCGCGGCGGGCTCCAACAGCTCGGCGGGCGCGGCGTCGGCGCCCACGAGTGCGAGCCGGAGCGCGGTGCCGTTCAGCCGGGTCTGATCGGCGCGCAATCGCTCGGGCTTGGCGCGGTCGAGTGCCAGCAACGATGTCGCGTGGCCGAGCAGCACTTGCGCGACGGGATCGGGGGGCGCGGGACACACTGCGACGAGGTGCCCGTGGCCCACGTCGATCGCACCGATCGCCTGCACGATCACCGTGCGGCCCGCAGCATCCTGCGCGCTCGTCGCCGCGTGCCCGCCGGCGGCCAGCTCCGCCGCCAGCGCCGCCGCTCCCGGATCCAGCGCCGACGGGTACGCCACGGTGATCCGGCCGGATCGGTCGGCGAGTGCCACCTGAAATCCCGTTGCGGTGGCGAGTTCCCGGATCAGCGTGGTGGCGCCCCCGGTCACCACCGCTCGGGTCATCCGCGGCTGGGCCCGGGACGCGCGCAGCAGGGCCGTGTACTCACTGGCAGCGATCCGATCGCGGACGGTGCGAGCGATGGCTGCGAACGCGGTGGGGCGCGGTACTTCGAGCACCGCGAGGCCTACCTGCTCGGCCGAGGCGAGCAGGTCCTCCGGGATCTCTGCGAACGACAGGCCTACGCCGAAGCCCAGCGCCGACACGCCGGCTTCGGCCATCCGGCGCACGTAGTCGTGCCGCTCCCGCCCCGCGGGGGGTAGCGAGAGTCCGGTGGTGAGCACGAGTTCGCCGCCGACGAGCCACTCGAACGGCTCCGAATGCTCGATCGTCTGGATCTGCCGGATCTGCCGGTCCAGGGCGCCTGCGCCGGCCCGCACCCGCAGTCGCAGACTCGGCACCGACACGAGCCAGCGCACGGTCGCATTCGAACCGGCCATCGACCAACTCCTCTTCCTGCCGGAATCCGCCTCGAAGGCTGCTCCGACCCGCTGTGGACATTGTGGCGCATGATGACCGCATTCGCGCTCCGAATCGGAGGGTGCACGGTCGCCGCCGGGGAAAGAAGGATGGAGGCGATAGGCCTCAACCTTTCCCCGTTCTGCGACGTAAGGAGTCACGAATGACCGACATCGCTTACCGACTGCCGCAGCATCGCGAGCTGCGCACTCCTCTCCCTGGCCCGGCGT
>CAJCHX010000563.1 GCA_903970215.1 Acidobacteriaceae bacterium | reverse complement strand
GTATGCGCCGAGCCGGATCGCAGCCGGCGCGAGCGCGGCGCGGAAGAATGCGAAGTTGGCGGCATAGCGGGTGACGAGGTGCCCGGGGTGCATGTCCCAGCCCTGGTAGAAGCCCCGCTCGAGTGACCGGGTCACCAGCCGGAAGTGTCGGGCGACTGCGGCGGAGACCTGCTCGTCGGTGCCCACCGGTAGCACTTGAGTGGAGCCGTCCGACACCCACACGCCGGTCTGCGCCACTGCGGCGAGCATCACAGCCTTCGCGTGGTCCGCGACGGGGTGGTCGAGCGATTGGTAACGCGCGGCTATGCCGCATGCCGCGCTGTAGTCGTAGGTGCCGTAGTGCAGGCCGGTACAGCGACCCGCGGCGAGGTGCACGGCGCGGGCGAGCGTCGCGGCACCGTCGGGACCGACCACGGCCTGCGGACTCTCGATCTGCAGCTCGAACTTGAGCGTCCGGTCCGCCAGGCCGTGGGCGTGCTCGAACTCCTCGCACAGCGCGACGACGGCGTGCACCTGCTGCGCGGCGCGCAGCTTGGGGACGGTGAAGACGAACCCGGGTGGGACCCCGCCCGCCGCGGACAGCACCAGATCGAGGGTGCGGAAGCCCCGGGCGCGCTCGGCGGGGCCGAGCCCCTTCGCGCGGATACCCACGCTGCGCGGACCCGACGGCGACTCGGACAGCGTCCGGAGCGTACGGCCCGCAGCGATCGCGTCCTGGTCTTCGGCACTGTCGGACCGCACCCCGTAGCCGTCCTCGAAGTCGATCCGCAGATCCTGGATCGGCCGCGTCGCCAGTGCCGCCCGCACCGCGGCGGGATCGACCTCCGGCGCGAGCCCGGCCACCTCCGCCTCGCGCGCGTCCAGCAACGCGAGCGCGGAGGCGGCCCACTCGGCCGGTGTGTCCACGGTGGCGTCGGCCGCGGACACATACACGGTGTGAATGGGTTGTGCGTCTGTGCGGTCACCGGGGTACTGGTCGGCGAGAGCCCGATCGACACCGGAGAGAATCGCCTCGACTCGCGCGAGCCCGCGTTGCGGGACCCGGGTATGGGGCGCCATGATCATCCCCCGATCCTGGCAGAGTACTGCCGAATTCGCCCGGTGGGGCCGGCGATATATCCGGCGCTGTGACGGGGTGGCCGGTCGCAGCCACCCCGTCGAACGGCGTCCCGTCAGAACAGCGCTGCTTTGGCCGCCACGGCGGGGTCGAGGCGTACCTGGTCGTCGTCGGAGTCGTAGTCGTACAGCTCGGCGTACCGGCCCCAGTCGATGGCGGTCCGGAACTGTCGTTCCGCCTCCTCCTGCCCGAAGCCGCGGCGCAGCAGGTCGATGAAGAACTCCGGGCGGAGGTTTCCGTCGTTGCTCGCCTTGAGGGCGTTGAGGATCGTTCGCACCAGCGGCGCCCGCCGGCTCGCCTGCTCCGCGAAGACCTCCTTGGCGTCGGTGATGCTGGCTGTCACGAAGTGCTTCCCGGGGGCGGTGATCCCGATCTCGTTGCCGTCGACCTCCACGAATCCGAGCAGCGCCGCGGCGTCGACGAGCGGCAGGATGTCGTCGATCTCGAAGCTCAATTCGCCCGCCAGATCGGGCAGGTCCACGTCGCCGCCGCGGGCGTCGACTATCTCGACGAGACCGGCCAGCCCGCCCACGGTGGCGTCGGGTAGGGGCCGGCTGGTCGGGGTGGCGTCGACGGCGGGCGGCGTGACCTCGACAGCGGATTCGCGCCCGGTGAGCGCGCTGTACAGCTCGTCCACGAGCGCCTCGAACTCGGGCGACAGGCGGTTACGGGGGCGGGGGAGCGCGATGTGGGCCTCGTGGATGATCCGGCCTGGCTTGCTGCCGAGGACCACGACCCGGTCGGCGAGCAGCACGGCTTCCTCGATGTTGTGCGTCACGATGCAGACACTCTTGGTGGGGAAGTTGTCGTGCGTCCACAGGTCGATGAGCTCGTTGCGGAGGTTCTCGGCGGTCAGCACGTCCAGTGCGGAGAACGGCTCGTC
>CAJCHX010000562.1 GCA_903970215.1 Acidobacteriaceae bacterium | reverse complement strand
CTTGACGTCGCGGTGCACCAATCCGGCGCGGTGGGCGGTGCCCAGGGCCCCCAGCACGGGGGCCATCACCGCGGCGACGGCGTGCGGTGGCATCGGGCCGCGCTCGCCGAGCAGTTCGCGCAGCGTCCCGCCGTTCACGAGCTCCATCACCAGGAACGCGAGCTCGCCGTCGACGCCCTGGTCGTACACGGCCACCAGCCCGGGATCCTTGAGCTTGGCCACCGACCGGGCCTCGAACTCGAACCGCGACACGAACTGTCGGTCCTCGGCGTACTTGGGGTCCATCACCTTGATCGCGATGGGGCGGTCCAGCCGCAGGTCCAGGCCCATGTACACGGTGGACATCCCGCCCCGGGCGATCACCGCGTCGATCCGATAGCGTTGCTCGATGCGAACGCCGATCAGGCGGTCGCGGGGGGCGTTCACCTCTCGTCGTCCTCTCGTGGAGCGGGTGAGTTCATCGGCGGGTGCCGACAGCTCAGCCTACCGACCGTTCCGGGCCGGACCGTCGCTCCCCGGTAGGGTGGCACGGGTGAGTGCGATTCCCTACGTGACCGCGGACGTCGTTCCCGCCACCGTCCCGACCTATACGGTCGACACCGTCGCCGCCGGGCTCCGCGTCTCGGTGCCCAAGGTGCACCAGCTGATTCGGGACCGCCGCGTGATCGCCGTCCGGCGCGACGGACAGTTGCAGATCCCGCAGCTGTTCTTCGGCGAGGTCGACGGGCGATTCGCCGTCGCGAAGCATCTCACCGGCCTGATCAGCGTGTTGAGCGACGGCGGTCGCACGGACGACGAGGTGATGCGGTGGCTGTTCACCCCGCAACCCGACCTCACCGGCTGGGGTCTGCCCGCCGGTCCGGACGGTTCCGCGCCGATCGACGCGCTGCACACCGACGGAGCCCGCGAGGTCATTCGCCGGGCGCAGGCGCTGGCGTTCTGACACCGCTGCGGTGCAGCGGACGCAGGCCCAGCAACTCACGCACCCGCAGTGGGTCGGGACACAGTAGCGACCACCCGGCGAGGACGCCGAGCGCCGCGGCGAGCAGGACGTTCCACCACGAGTACAGGCCGATGGAGCCGGTGGGCATGAACACCGCCATCACCCAGGTGACCAGCCCGGCGGCGACCGCCATCGTGCGCCGGGACAGCGCGAGGCCGCCGGACACCGCCAGCGGCCAGGTGTAGTACCAGGGCAACGACGCAGGGGAGAGCAGGCATACCGCGAGCAGCGACAAGGCGATGCCGGTCAGGTTCTGCCGCTCGTCGCCGCGGAAGCGCCACCACAGCGCCGCCAACGTCGAAGCGAGCGCCACCACACCGATCACCCGGGTGACCGCCAGGATCGGCGCGAGATTCAGGTCCACGAACGGCGAGCACACGAGCGCCACCAGCTGGGCCAGCGCCGTGGGAATCGAGATGTAGTTGATGATCTTGATCGATCCCGACAGCGCGGCGAGCCAGCCGAGGCCCACCCCCGCGAT
>CAJCHX010000561.1 GCA_903970215.1 Acidobacteriaceae bacterium | reverse complement strand
GATCACCGCGGCGGCGGCCGCGAGCGCCATGCGCATGACGAGTCGGCGACGGTGGCGGTCGATCGGGATCGGCGGGGACTCGGGCCCGTCGTTCGCGAGGTTCACGATGCGGGCGCGCAACTGCGCGGGTGGCTCGACCGCCTGTAGTGCGCTCAACCGCGCGAGCGCCTCCCGGGTTCCGACGATATCCGCGGTGACCGCCGCATAGGACTCACCGTCGAGGTCGGACCAGGCACGCTCGAACCGGGCGGTCTCATCCGGGGGGAGCGCGTTGATCGCGTACAGCTCGGCGTTTTCGGGAACCGAGTATCCGTCAGGCATCACTGGACGACTCCAGACAACTCCGCAGCCGCCGCAAGCCGTCGCGAATGCGCGACTTGATCGTCGGTAGTTGCGCCCCCAACCGGTCGGCGACGTCCCGATACGTCAGTCCCTGGTAGTAGGACATCTCGATGCTCTGCCGCTGGAGGTCGGTCAACGTGCCGATGCAGTGGAGCACCGCTCGGCGGTCTTCGCCCGTCACCACCGACTCGATCACCAGGTCGATCTCTGGATCCCTATGGCTCACTGCGTAATCGGCGCCGCGACGCGCCGACGCCACCTCGGATCGCACTCGGTCTACTGCGCGCCGGTGACCGATGGTCAACATCCAGGAGATCACGGACCCGGATTCCAGCCGGTATGCCGACGCGCTCTGCCACACCTGCAGATATACCTCCTGCAGCGTCTCCTCGGCGTAGCCGCGATCGCGCAGAACCCGCAGAATCAGGCCGTAGACCCGTGGACTGGTCGCGTCGTAGAGCTCGGCGAAAGCGATGCGATCCCGACGAGCCGTGCGCGCGATCAACTCCACCAGGTCCGCTCCATCCGCGGCTTGGTCGGTCACAGCATGAGACTACCGGCGACTGCGCCGAGAATAAGCGGCTATCCGATCCGAAGGACACGGGTGTGCCAGCCGGTGGCACCGTCCGGGATCGGCGGCACCCGCTGCTGCGGCTGGGTCGTGCCGGTCTTGTCGGTGGCCCGACACGAGAGCACGTGGTCGCCGACGTCCGCGCGGGTGGTGGACCAGACCCACGACCATTGTCGCCAGCAGTCGTCGGAATAGTCTGTGGCCAGCGTTGCCTCGCTCCAGGGACCGTCATCGACTCGTACCTCCACCCTCTCGATTCCGCGGTGCTGTGCCCAAGCCGTTCCCGCCACCACCACAACCCCTGGGGGACTGGTGGACAGCGGCTCTGGGCGATCGATCCGGGAGGCGGTCTTGATCGGTCCGAACCGACTCCAGCCGCGGCGTGTCCAGTACGACTGCGCCCGGTCGAAACGGGTCACCTCCCAGTCGACCACCCACTTGCACGCCGACGCGTAGCCGTAGAGACCAGGAACCACCTGCCGGACCGGATAACCGTGCTCCTGGGGCAACGGCTGTCCGTTCATGCCGATCGCCAGCAGCGCCGTCCGACCGTCTGTGATCGCGGAGATGGGTGTCCCGCAGGTCCAGCCGTCGACGCTCGTCGACAGCAGCATGTCGGCGTCGGCGTGCGGCCGGGCGAGGCCCAGGACGGTGGCCATCGCGATGCCGAGCCACGTCGCGTTGCTCGCGAGGTCCCCGCCTACCTCGTTGGAGACGCAGGTCAGTGTCATGATGTGCTGCTGGGCAGGCATCCGCATCAGATCGTCCCAGTCGAGGGTGAATTCGTTCTCGACCATGCCGTGCACCCGCAGCCGCCAGTTCGTGATGGATAGCGCAGGCACCTGCAGAGCGGTGTCGATGCGATAGAAGTCGGCGTTGCTGGTCAGGAAGGGCGTCGCGCCGCTCACGGTCAGGTCGGCGCCGGATGGGACTGGCGCAATGGAGTTGGTAGCCCGTGGCAGTCGCAGCGCCAGGCGCTCCCCGACGACGCTTCCCAGGTGTTGCGTCAGCGCCCGGCCGGCCACCACGATCGCCGCCGATGCCGTCAGGACGGACCCCGTGATCGTCACGAAACGGCGGCGGCTCATCGGTCGACCGACGCCCGGTCCGGATTCGGTGCCGGCTCGGCGCCGGGGGAGATACGAGTATCCGAGCAGGCCGCGCAGGACTGGCAGCCCGACCGCGATCGAGCACAGCGACGGTATGGCGTATCCCAGGTCGGAGGTCGGACGTATCAGCGCCGCAATGCATCCCGTCAATCCCGTGGCGATGAGGAGCAGGCAGCCGTAGGGCCTGCGCCGTCGCTCCACGAGGCCGATGGCGACGGCGATCAGCACCACACCGGCTCCGACGGAACTCAGCAGGAAGAGCTTGTCCTTGGTGCCGAAGGTGGTGATCGCCAGTTCCCGCACGCTCGTCGGGGCGCGGTCGATGAGCAGGGAGGCCACCGCGTAGTACGGCGACGCATATACGGAGACGTAGGTAGACACCAGCTGGCCCGCAGCGAGAGCGGCCACCACGGTGACGACGCCTGCGGTGATCCGTCGGACACGCGACGGTTCAGAGTCGAGCACGAGTGACCTCTCTGCTTGGCGGAGGCTGGTGTTGCTGACGGCAGTCGGCGCACCCGGTGCCGTGTGGGCTGGATGCGAACAGTGATTCGGCGCAGCGCCGTACGCGGATGGCCCGCGATCGCAGATCTGGACCGATAGGCGATCGGGTCTGGCTCCCATCCGGATCACGGTCGGGTCCGAACCACTTGTGATCGCGGACCCGCCGGGATCGAAGGACGTCCACGACGGAAGTTCTCGAGAGATTGGATCACAGCCAATGACCGCCTCACACTTTTCCCGCACCGCAGCAGCCGTCACGAGCGTCGTGTTCGCGGCGGCGTTGGCCGCGGGATGTTCGGGCACCGACTCGTCGGGGTCGGCCTCGACGAGCGCCGCGACACCCACGAGTTCCGCAGCGATGTCCACGACGTCGGGGGCTGCCGACCTCGTCGGCCCGGGCTGTCAGTCCTACGCCGACGCCAACCCGTCGGGACCCGGCTCGGTCAGTGGGATGGCGTTGGATCCCGTCGCGACCGCGGCTTCGCACAACCCGATGCTCAAGACCCTCACCCAAGCACTGTCGGGCCAGCTGAATCCGAAGGTGAATCTGGTCGACACCTTGAACAACGGCGAGTACACGGTTTTCGCGCCCGTAGACGCGGCCTTCGCGAAGCTCGACGCGGCCACGATCGGCAAGCTGAAGACCGACGACGCTCTGCTCTCGAGAATCCTTACCTACCACGTGGTCAAGGGGCAGATCGCGCCGAGCATGGTGGACGGGACACACCCCACGGTGGAAGGGGCGACGCTCACTGTGACCGGTTCGGGAAACGATCTCGAGGTCGATGGCGCCAGCGTGATCTGCGGCGGCGTCAAGACGGCCAACGCCACCGTCTACTTGATCGACACCGTGTTGACGCCTCCCGAGTGACGGGTGTGGGTACGGGACGGCCGCCGGACCGTCGGCGGCGGCCGCCCGTACCTAGGTGAACCGCTATCGCTGCGGGATGAAGCGCGCTGCCAGTCGTGCCGCGCCCGGATCGATCTCAGGGTGCTGGTGCAGCACCTCGTCGACGGACAGCGGACGGTTGCCCGCCTCCTTGACAAGAGTGTGCTGTCGGACGTCGATGAGCTTGCGCCGGAACGCATCTGCGCATCCCGTGAGGTACTTCATGTAGGTGTCGTAGGTCGACTCGGGGTGGATTTCCAGCGCCCGAGCCTTGTTCGCCTCCAGCGCTGCGGCCCAGATGTCGAGAGTCCTCGCGTAGTGCGGCTGCAGGCTCTGGATCTCGCCGACCGTGAAGCCGCCCATCTCGGCGATCAGTGGAAAGTACTTGGTGATCGGCAGCTCTCCGCCTGGGAAGATCTCGTCGCGGATGAATCGGAAGAACGCGAAGTCGTCCTTGGACACACGGCTCTGCTGCCTGAACGTGTCCGTGCCGAGCGTCATGATGGTGTGGATCATCGCCCTGCCTCCGACGGGCAGGATCTCGAAGGCGCGGTCGAAGAACTTCAGGTGCCGTTCGTGGGTGAAGTGCTCGAACGCCCCGATGCTTACGATCGCGTCGACGGGTTCGTCGAACTGCTCCCAACCGGCGAGGCGTACCTCTGCGGTGCGCGAGGTGTCGATGGCCGCCAGTCGAGACTTCACATGGTGATACTGGTTGTTCGACAGCGTCAGCCCGATCACGTTGACGTCGTACTCCGTCAGCGCCCGTATCATCGTTGCGCCCCAACCGCATCCGACGTCCAGCAGCGTCATCCCCGGACGGAGGTCGAGCTTGCCCAAGGACAGGTCTATCTTGGCGATCTGCGCCTGCTCGAGCGTCATCTGCTCGTCGCGGAAGTACGCGCACGAGTACGTCCTGGTGGCGTCCAGGAACAGTGCGAAGAATTCGTCGGAGAGGTCGTAATGGGCCTGCACGTCCTCGTAGTGCGGCACAGGCCCCGGAGTCGACGTCGTCATGTCACCGCCGCCTTCCGACTGCGGATTCCCTATCGATGCCCGAGTACCGATCACTCTCGGACGGGCCGGTGCCCGTGCACATCACTCGGTCGGCCGTCTCGTTCACCACGCTGATGTCGACACCCGGCGGCGTGGTGCGTGCGTGCGCGATGGTGGTCTTGCCACAGACGTGGGGTCGACCGCCGACGTAGGCGGCCGACTCGATGGACAGGATGTCTGTGCCGGCCCGATCGATGTGTGTCAGAAGCCGGGCTCCGAGACTGACGAACGCTCCGATGCGGAGCGGCTCGAGGTACCGGAAGCTCTGTGCCGTATGGACGATCTGGGAGAGGTTGCAGCCCGGGATGGCGCGACTGACGACGGCCGCCGCGGCGTCGAACATCGGCGCCGCGAGAAGGGTGCCGGGCACCGGGGTGTCCGGTGGGATCAGCTCGCGAGTGCCGTAAGGAACGTATTGGGCCCGGATGGCCCTGGCGAAGAAGCGCACTCCCTCCGAGGTGATCTCGTAGGAGTCGGTGTACCAGACATCCCAATCATCTTCCAACACTTGCCATCTCCGATCATCGGATTCTCCCGAGTCGCTCCGGCGTATGCCGGAGCGGACCCGGCCGCCTGGAGGCGACCGGATCATCACCGGGAGTTCGGAGCCGTCGTCGATCCGGATGGGCGGTAGCCTCTCAGCGTGGCGGACCGATCCGGGCATGGCGGGGAAGAGCTCGGCGATCCCGTCGCGCGC
>CAJCHX010000560.1 GCA_903970215.1 Acidobacteriaceae bacterium | reverse complement strand
CTCACCCTCGATCTCGGGCTGGCCTACCACGGCGGTCAGGAGGCGTGGCGCACGGGTCACCCCGAGCGGCTGCCGACCTGGATCTCCACTCCCTTCCTCGGGATGATCATGGCTCTGATCACGCTCGTGATCAACTCCCGGGTCACCGCCCACATCCTCACCGTCATCAACCTGCTGCTGGTGCTCGGTGGGGTCGGCGCCGTCCTGTGGCCGCTGCGCAGCCGGATGCACCGCGGGTGGTGGTGGCTGCTGGCCTTCGCGCTGATCAGTTTCTCGCCGATGATGTCGACGGTGTGGTGGAAGCAGTTCAACCTCATCGCGCTGGTCGCGGCGGCCGGCGCCTTTCACTGCGCGCGCCGGGGCAAGGACCATCAGGCCGCGCTGCTGCTCGCATTGTCGATCTCGGTCAAGCCTCTGGCGATTCTCCTGCCCTTCGTGCTGCTCTTCCCCAGGCGCACACGTTGGATGGCGGTTGAGTCGCTGGCCTGGATCGTCGTGCTCAACATGGTCGCGATGGGAGTGTTCGCGTGGCGCGCCCACGACATCGCCGCGATCAACCCGATCCCGTCGTTGCGCAACTTCCAGCACAAGTCGAAGTTCGCCAACATCTGGTCCTGTCACGTCGAGAACTTCGCCCCCGGCTCGACCCTGTGCCGGCTGGTGGGGGGTCAGAACCAGACGGTGCAGGAGTTCGTCGTCTGGGCAGGCGTCGCGTTGCTCGGCGCGTGGATCTTCGAGGCGATCCAGGGACGGGGGCCCCGCAGCTGGGAGACGTTCGCCTTCGTGATGCCGCTCTCGGTGATGATCAGCCCGATTGCGTGGAGTCACTACCAGATCATGCTGGCCCCGCTGTTCATCCTGCTGTTCGTCCGCTTCACCAGTGAGGGCGCACGACGACCCGAGTGGTTTGGACTGCTGTTCGCATTCGTGCTGGCGTCACTGGTCTGGCAACCGTACGGGACCTCCGTCGGCGCAGTGAGAGCGCTCGTCTCCAGCCACGTGCAGACGCAGGCCGATCAGTTCGAGGTCGACGCGGTCGCCGAATTCGCGCAGTACGTGCTCGTCGTCACCGGCATCCTCTGGTATGCGGCGCGCCGCCGGTTGCCGGCGGTGCCGACGCCGGCCCGATCGGTGTCCGAGCCCCTGGCTGAGGTCGTCCTCTCGCCCGCCGCCGGCGTGGACACCGCGGTCTGAGCTAGCCGCCGGGACGGATCGCGAGAATCGCAACCCGGGTCAGGCAGGCGCCGGCGGGCACTGCGAAGTCCACCTGGTTCGGCTCAGGCATCGTGGTCAGGTCCAGCAGCAGCGATCCGTTGCCCGCACGCCACACGTGCGGATCGAAGTCCGCCGGCTGCTGGCCGGCCGCGTCATCGGCCTCGACGGTCACGCTCGCGGCGCGGGGCATCCGGAAGCGCACACCGATCTCCTCGGCGAGGATCGTGCCGGACTGCGGGCGGGGCGGCCGCGCGAAGGGGACGTGAATCCACTGCACCCCGCTTCCCTTCACGCACACGGCCTCTCGCGAGCCGACACCGGTGACGGCGCCCCCGGCCGAGGCCCGGGAGACGGTCGCCCGGTTCAACCGAGCCTCATCGATGACCGAGAGACGGGTCCGGGTCAGGTTCCCGGCGTCACTGACGGAAAACAGCGGCGACCGCCACTGGTTGTAGAGCAGGTGCGGGCGGACGAGCGGGAAGATCTGGTCGTACTGGTTGTAGGGGATGAACGCCGAGGAGACGATCCCGAAGGGGACCGTGAGATTGAGCAGGTTGGGCTGGCGCCCGCTGCGACGTACGTAGGCCGCCGCAGACCTCCGGAGGTTGCCGATGTACGGCTTGGACTGGTGAGGCTCGGGCGTTGCGCCGGCGGTGCCGATCTGGTGAGCGGAGACGAGATAGAGGACGCCGTACCCGGCCAGCGCCACCAGTGCTGTGCCCACCACCCCCAGCGAACGTGACCCGGCGTCGCCCACGGCACGGCGCCACCAGCGCGGCGACGTCGCCACCGCACGCGTCCCACCCCATCGCCGGGAGATCGCGAACGCGAACAGGATCAGGCAGACGAACTGCACCGACTGCTCGTAGTAGAGCTCGGTGCCGACGTCGACGCCATCGGCCGCGAGCCGGTTGAAGGCCAGCGGCAGCATCCCCAGCGCGAAGCAGACGATGGCCACGAGCCCGCATCGCCAGGCCCTGGGCCGGCGAAGGAGGATCACGATCACGCCGAGGGCCAGCAGCGCCACCGACCACACCACCACCGACGTGGGCGGCAGCTGGGGGTAGCGCTTATAGCCGAAGAGTGCTGGGACGAACCCCTGGAAGGCCGACGCGACGAGGAAGTGCAGGTCCTGCCCGATCGTCGGCGACGGTGTCTTGACGTAATAGTTGAAGTAGTAGTTGGCGAGTTGCAGGACATCGAGCCCGATCAGTCCAACCCAGATCAGGCGTTCGCGCCAGACGATCCTCAGCCACTCGCGCGGATCAAAGCTGTCCTGCATGACCACGAGCCGGATCAGGAGCAGGTAGATCGGCAGCAGCATCGCGGTCTCGTAGTCGATGAGCGCGATGAACAAGCCCGCCCACGAGACGAGCAGCCATCCGGCCGAGCGTCGCTCGGTCCAGCGCAGGTATCCCGCGAGCGCAAGCAGCATCCCCGCCGAGGCCGGCATCAGGTTGGCCGTCGCGGTCCACCAGGTCAGCAGCCGCACGAGGAACACCGACTGGCCAAACACGAGGGTCAACGTGAACGCCGCCCAGCCGTTGCCCAGGATCCAGCGAACCACGAGCGCGAAAGCGATGATGAGGACGGCGTAGGTGGCCAGCGCGATCCCGTGAGCGAGCGCGTATTGACCCGGCGCGAGTACGACGAGCAGCTTGTCGAGGAAGCGACTGATCGGTGAGAAATGGCCGAACAGGTTTTCGCGGAGATACGAGAGGCTCAGTGGCGTCGTCTGCGCCTCGCGCATGAACAGCCAGTCGTCCGCGTAGAAGAAGGTGAACCGCGTCAGGAGCAGGACGACGCCGACCTGGGCGAGCCCGGATACTCCCCACAGCCACACGGGAGGACGTCGGGGCCAGTGAGTGCCGCGCGATCTGGTCGCGGCATGGGACGGCCCTATGGCCGTCTCAGCCATCAGTGGGCGGCTCGAGGAGACTCGGCTCCACCGGGCGGCCGCACTGGAAGACCATCTGATAGCCGAACAGGGTCGGCCGTGTCTTGACCCCGAGGCGATCGAGTCGCCGCACGACCCGGGCGAATCGACCCTCACCGCGCAGCAGGTTCTCGACCGGGATCCCGGTCGCCTCCTGGCGGATGATCTCGAAGCCGGCATTGCGCAGGCGCCGACTCATCCCACGCCGGGTGAAGAACCGCATGTGCGTCTCGTCGAGGATGCCGCGCTGGTCGTAGTCGAACATCCCCAGCGCGATGCGCGTGCGCGAGTACCAGTGGGAGATGTTGGGCACCGAGGCGATCAGCATCCCGTGCGGCGCAAGCAGGGGCTTGATCTCCTTGAGCAGCTCCTCCGGGCGAACGAGATGCTCCAGGATGTCGGCGCAGAGCACGATGTCGTAGCCGCCCGGCTCGGCGACCTCCGGCGGGATCCCCTCGTTGAGATCCGCCTGGACGAAGCGGTCCACGCGGTCACGGACGCCTTCGGGCTCGAACAGGTCGACCGCGACGACGTGATGCCCGAGCTCTCGCGCCCGCTCCGCGAGCAGGCCGCCTGAGGAACCGAGATCGAGGATCTTGGAGGCGGGCATCTGCGCCAGCCACCGCCGGATCACCGCGTGCGAGCTCTCCTCGCCCAGCTTCATCGCATAGGTCTCACCGACAGTGGCGGTCTCATGAGCGATGAAGCCCAGCCGGCCGAGCTTGTAGCGGGCGACGTCGACGGTCACGTCTCGCGCGTACTTCATTCCGTTGACGTAACAGATCTCGTCGCCGTAATAGGTCGGGATCGGGACTTCCTTGATGCGCTTCCCCGCGTCGACCAGCTGGATGATGATCTGTGTATCGAAGTTGAAGTCGTCGGAGTTGCGCTCGAAGGGGATCGACTTGAGCGCGCGCACGCTGTAGGCGCGATACCCCGAATGGAACTCACTCAGTTCGGTGCCGAGCATCCGGTTCTCGACCTCGGTGAGAATGCGGTTGCCGACGTACTTGTAGAGCGGCATGCCACCGGCGCGGGCGGCGCCCTTCTCCATCATCCGCGAACCGAAGACAGCGTCCGCCTCACCACGCTCGAGCGGACCGACGACGTCCTCCAGCGCCTCCGGAGCGTACTGCCCGTCACCGTGGAGCATCACGATGATGTCGAGATCGTGCTCGATCGCCATCTTGTACCCGGCCTTCTGATTGCCGCCGTACCCGAGGTTCTCGGGGTGTCGAATGATCGACAGGGGCATGTCCTTCGACGTCTGCTGATAGCCGAGGCCGACGAGGTACGTCGCGTCGTCGCTGGCGTCGTCGCAGACGAACACCTGCGACACGCGTTTGCGGAAGTCGACGGGGACGCGGTCGAGCACACTGGCCAACGTCGTGGCAGCGTTGTAAGCCACCACGAGGATCCCGATCCTCGCCGGCGAGTTCGCGCCCCGCGAAGCTTCGGCGTCTCGATTGTCGGCAAGCACTGAGTCCATCCCGAGGAGAGCACCATAGCTGAAGCGCCGGACCGCGTCCGGCAGGACGCGCCCCACTCCGTCTCTCGATAGGCTCCCCGACTCGCAAACCCTGATCAATCATGATCCTGGAACTCGACGAACATCGCCCCCCGGTCCCCCCGGCGGACCTCATGCTTCGCGTAACCTTGGGGTTCGACGCCGAGAACATCGAAGCCGAACGCACAGCCTTCGATCAGCTCGGGCTCGAAAATCTGCAGCTGTTCGAGAACGCGCTCAGCGTCACGGGCCGTTCGCTCGCCGACGCGACCAGGCTGCTTGATTTCGGCTGCGGTTGCGGCCGCTTCCTGCGCCACCTGCGACCGCTCTCGGAGTCGGTGGAGCTGCACGGAGTGGACATCGACGGCGAGATGATCGCCTGGCTCAACGACAACCTCCCCTTCGTCCAGGGGACGGTCGGACAGACGGCGCCGCCGCTGCCCTTTTCGGATGGGTTCTTCGACCTGGTGATCAACCACAGCGTGTTCTCGCACCTCGACGAACACCATCAGGACCTGTGGCTCGCCGAACTGCGACGGGTCACTCGACCGGACGCCGCCGTGCTGCTCACGGTCGAAGGCCCGAGCTCGTGGAATCGCACGGCCGCGCTCGGTGAGGCCGGAGGCGACGACGTCGAACGCTGGCGCAACGAGCTCGAAACGAAGGGGATCCTGTCCATCAGCGACGATCACTTCATCGGCTCCACCCATCCCGAGACCTACCACTCGACGATCCACGCCCCGTGGTATGTGTTCGAACACTGGACCGAGTTCTTCGACCTCGTGGCGTACATCCCCGACGGTTCGATCTCGCAGGACCTCGTCGTGCTGCGTCGCCGCGCCGATGACGCGCCCGCGCCGCGCCCCGTGAGCCGGCGCTTCAGCGGGGAGGCGTCCCAGCTGGCCACGGTCCCGAGCGAGCCCGCCGAATCCCCCGGCGAGGCGCTGGATCCCGTCGCCCTCACCCGGCAGCTCAACATGCTGCGCGCCGCGACCTACGAGCAGGGTCGCCGCATCTCGGTCATCGCGGCGCAGTTGCGCGACGAGATCGCCGCCGCTCAGACCGCCCCGGCGCCGGACGCAGCGCCGGC
>CAJCHX010000559.1 GCA_903970215.1 Acidobacteriaceae bacterium | reverse complement strand
CGCGCCGGCCGCCCGCGCCGACCGATCGCGGGCAGAAGCCGGAGGCCGCCACGGATATCCCGTGGCGGCCTCCGCCCTATCCGAGAGCGCCGTATCCGAGCCCGCCGTATCCGAGCCCGCCGTATCCGAGAGGTGATCAGGAATACGCGTAGAACCCGCGCCCCGTCTTGCGACCGAGTCGCCCCGCGTCCACCATGCGACGGAGCAGGGGCGGCGGGGCGTAGTGCGGCTCGGCGAACTCCGCGTACAGCGACTCGGCGGCAGCCAGCGCGATGTCCAGCCCCACGGTGTCGAGCAGGGTCAACGGGCCCATCGGGTATCCGCAGCCACCTTTCATCGCGGCGTCGATGTCCTCGGCGGACGCATACCCGGAGTCGAGCATCCGGACCGCCTGGCACAGGTACGGAATCAACAGGGCGTTGACGATGAAGCCGGACCGGTCACCGGCCTGCACCGGCGTCTTCCCCAGCGTGTTCTTCACGTAATCGGTGACGGCCACAGCCGCCTCGGGGGACGTCACCAGGGTCGAGATGATCTCGACCAGCGGCATCACCGGGACCGGGTTGAAGAAGTGCACGCCGACCACGCGTTCGGGATGCTTCGTGGCGCCCGCCACCTTGATCACCGGGATGGACGACGTGTTGGTCGCCAGGATTCCGGAGGGCTTGACGATCGCATCGAGCCGCTCGAAGATGTCGTGCTTGAGCGCCTCGACCTCGGGCGCAGCCTCGATCACGAGGTCACGGTCGGCGAACTCGTCCATATCCAGAGTCACCCGCACCCGACCGATGGCCGCGTCGGCGTCCTCCTGGGAGATCTTGCCCCTGGCGACGCCGCGCGAGATCGACTTCGCGATTCGCCCGCGCGCAGCGTCGGCGTACGCCTCCGTCGTCTCGAGCACCAGGACCGAGCTCCCGGCCTTGGCACACACCTCGGCGATACCGGCACCCATGGTGCCGCCGCCGATGACTCCGATCAGTTCCACTCCGTCTCCCAACGTGAAATGGTGAAATGCGCGGCGCGGTCTTCCGACCGCGCCGCGACCTCTGCACCTGGAAACTGTACGAGTGCCGACCCCTACCGATTCACGGCGGCCGCTGCGCATCGCGCCGATTCGCGCATATCGTCAGGTCAAGCCGTCCGCCGGACGTGACGATCCCACCTTCTAGCGGCCAGCAGGCCAACAGTTCCGGCCAGTCCCACTCCCGTCAGTGCCATCACCACCGTGACCGCTGTCGTCATCCCCGGTAGCAGCCCGCCTGCCGCGTGGCCACTGGTCGTGATGGCGGTGACCACGGCGATCATCACAGCGCCGCCCACCTGAATGAAGGTGTTCAGCAGGCCGGATGCGAGGCCCTGCTCGTCGTCGGACACACCGGCCGTGGCCTGCGAGTTGACAGCGGGAAACGTGAGCGCGAAGCCGACGCCGAGCAGCACGATCGTGGGGAACAGGAACACCCAGTAACTCTGGCCGGGCGCGACCCGCAGGAACCAGGCATATGCAGCCAGGAAGGCCGCGAGCCCGACGGCGACGAGCAATGTAGTGTCGACCCGTTCGAGCAGACGGTCGATCTTGGTCGCCGACGCGACCACGAGCAACCCGGCGGGCAGGAACGCCAAGGACATCCCCAGCGAGCTCCAGCCCAGCGAATCCTGCACGTACAACGTCACCAGGAACTGGAACGCCGCGTACGCACCGAACATCACGAAGCCGGACAGATTGGCGTGTACCAGCCGGGCCGAGCGGAGGATGCCCAACCGCACCAGCGGGTATGGGTGCGCGACCTCGATCCCGACGAATGCAACCGCGAGGAGGGCAGCCCCCACGAACAGCCCGACGGTGATCGGTGCGCCCCAGCCCACCGACGGCGCGCGCACCACGGCGAAGACCAGCATCAGCAACGATCCGGTGGAGGTGAACGCTCCCGCGATGTCGAACCTCGCGATCCGGAACGGCTCGGTAGGAGCGGCGGCCGGGATCACCCGCCATCCGACCACCAACAGCGCCAGGGCGACGGGACCGGGGAACAGCAGTGCGATCCGCCAGGACAACTCGGTGAGCACCCCGCCGAAGACCAGGCCCAGAGAGAAGCCGGACGCCCCGCACACGGTGTAGATCGAGAAGGCGCGATTGCGAGCGGAGCCCTCGGCGAACGTCGTGGTGATGATGGACAATCCGGCAGGCACAGTGAACGCGGCCGCCACACCCTTCACGAAGCGGAGCGCGATCAGCGCCGCGTCGACGTCCGCGACGGCGGTGAGCACCGACGCGACCCCGAACACCAACACGGCGCCCAGGAAGACGGGCCGGCGTCCGAGGAGGTCGGAGGCGCGGCCGCCGAGCAGAAGCAGGCCCCCGTAGCCGAGCACGTAACCGGACACGACCCACTGCAGCGTGGACGGGGACATCCCGAGCGCCGCCTTGATGGACGGCAGGGCCACGCCGACCATCGAGATGTCGAGGCTGTCCAAGAACAGCGCGCCACAGAGCACGAGCAGGAGCAGCCAGACCCGGCCACTCCAGTCGCGGTCGGTCGTCACAAGCGGATGGTGGGCGGATTCGCCGGTCGACGAGGACGCGCCGACGGAGGGGGACGAGCTGTCTGTTGCGGTCACGCCCAGAACTATATGCATATACATTCAATGCGTCCACATATTTTTCCAAGGAAAATTAGACCAAGGAATCTGGTAGGATCACGCCATGCCCGGTTCGTCGGCCGATCCATCGGAACTGCCTGGCGTCGTCGAATCCGTAGAGTCAACGGAATCCGTGGAATCAACGCCTCGGCACGCCAGCGCTGCGGAATCCGCGCTCGCAACGGCATCGGACGATGCACTCGCAGCGCACTGGCACAACCTCATGCGCGACTACAGCCGGATGACGTGTGCCCTGGACCGCGCGCTCAGCGCGCACGAGCTCAGCTCGTCCGAGTTCGAGGTACTCGAGCAGCTGTCGCGCGCGGGCTCCGACGGAGCCCGGATGGCGGATCTCGCCGATCGGGTACACCTGTCGCAATCGGCACTGTCCAGGCTGGTAGCCCGTCTCGAGAAGGACGGACTCGTCGCCCGCTCGATGTGCCCGACCGATCGTCGGTCCGTATTCGCCACCATCACTATCGAGGGTGGCTGCCGGTACACCGCGGCCCGCCCCACACAACGCGCCGTCCTGCGCGCCGAATCCGCTGTGTGCGAAGTCGGTTCGTACTTGTGCGGGGATCCGTGACCGCACCGCACGGCGTCCGCGCCCGCACGGCCTCTGGACCGTCCGTACCGTCGCGGGTCACCAACACCTGGGCCTCATAGTCGACTGGTAGAGCTCATAGTCGACTGGTAGAGACGGACAGCCCCGGCGCGGTGGCGGCGGACAAGGCGGTCGGCGTCGGGTCCCGGTCGATGACGTGCGCACCGAGCGTCGCGATCATCACGCCGTTGTCGGTACACAGCCGAGGCTTGGGCACCCGCAGGTCGATCCCAGCCGCCGCACACCGCTCCCGAGCCAGTTCGCGGATCCGCGAGTTGGCGGTCGCGCCTCCGCCCAACACCATCGTGTCCACCCCGACGTCCTGCGCCGCCCGCACCGCCTTGAAGGTGAGCACATCGGCGACCGCCTCCTGGAACGACGCGGCGATGTCCTCAAGATCGAGGTCTCGCCCAGCTCCCCGCTCCGCTTCGACGTGCCGGGCCACGGCAGTCTTGAGACCGCTGAACGAGAAGTCGTAGCGGGCGTCCTGCTGCCGAGTCATCGCGCGCGGGAACCGGATCGCCTCGCGGTCGCCGCGTCGGGCAAGCTCATCGATCACCGGACCACCCGGGTAGCCGAGCCCGAGCAGCCGCGCCACCTTGTCGAACGCCTCACCCGCAGCGTCGTCGACCGTCGTACCGAGCTCGGTGATGGGCTCCCCCAGATCGGTGACGTGCAGCAGATGGGTGTGACCACCTGACACCAGCAACGCCACACATGGAGGCATCGGGCCGTGCTCGAGCGTGTCGACCGCGACGTGGCCACCGAGATGGTTGAGGCCGTAGAAAGGGACGTCCCACGCCGCGGCGTACGCCTTCGCTGCGGCGGCCCCGACAAGCAACGCGCCCGCAAAGCCCGGGCCGATGGTCACCGCGACCGCGTCTGGCCGCTCCACTCCGGCCTGCGCGAGTGCGCGACGCATCGTCGGCACGATCGCCTCGAGATGAGCGCGCGACGCGACCTCGGGCACCACTCCCCCGAACCGGGCATGCTCCTCGACCGACGAGGCGACCTCGTCGGCCAGCAGCTCGCAGGTCCTGCTCACCGGATCCCAACGGACCAGGCCCACGCCGGTCTCGTCGCACGAGCTCTCCACACCCAGGACGATCACTGCTTCTCCTCTTCCCGCGCGGGACGCCGCATCGTGTACGCGTCGGCGCCCGACGGCCGGTAGTAACGCTTGCGCACGCCGAGCCGCTCGAACCCCGCCCGCTCGTACAGCTCGATCGCGCGGTCGTTGTCGGTACGCACCTCCAGAAACACCGAGCCGCCGTGCCTGTCGGCCTCGGCCAGCAGAGCCCGAAGCAACGCCCGGCCGATCCCCATGCGCTGGGCGTCCGGGGCCACGCCGATGGTATGGATCTCCGACTCCGGGTCGGCGCGGGTACCCAACAAACCGATCCCCGCGTAGCCGACGAGACGGCCGCCGATCCGGGCGGCACCGTCGGGCCCGGCTGCGGCCTCCGCTCGTCCCTCGCTTCCGCCGATCCGCGCGGCATAGAAGCGGACGTGGGGCTGGCGCAGCTCGGCGACGAACGCGCGCGCGGGCCAGGGATCGTCGCCGGGGAACAGGATCTTCTCCAACTCGGCACAGCGCGGTGCGTCGGCCTCCTGCAGGTGACCGATAGTGAACTCAGGCGCCACGGAACGCCATCTCCACGGCATCGGGACGGCGCAGGTACAGCGGCACGAGTGGCGCCGGTGGTGTGCCGATCAGCGGCGCCCCTACCGCGACCAGCGTCGACGGGGTCGGTGCGATGTCGGCGATCACCCGCGCGCCCACCGCGTCCACACCAGACGCCGGTGCATGGGGCCCGTCCAGTCCCAACTCGACAGGCCTACATACACCCGGCCCTTCGGTGCGCACCCCATCTGCGTACCGCGCCCAATACACCTCGCGGCGCCGCGCATCGGTGACCACCACGACATCGCCGGCCGAACCGGCAGCGATCGCGTCGAGGCTGCACACTCCGTGCACTTCGATGCCGAGAGCGTCGCCGAAGCCCGCTGCCGTGGCCATCCCCACCCGTAACCCGGTGAATGGACCGGGTCCACAGCCCACGATCACAGCCCCGAGGTCGGAGCGTCGCAGCCCGGCCTCATCGAGGCACTCGAGCACGAACGGCGTGAGCACTTCGGCGTGGCCTCGGGAGTTCGTCTGACCGCGAGAGGCGAGGACCTCCCGGGTGACGAGGTCGACCACGCCCACCGTGAGTGACGGCGTGGCCGTGTCGAGGGCGAGCACGAACATACGTGCCAGTTTACGTGGGCCCTGCGACCTCACCCGGCCGCGTGGGTCGCCAGCGCGAAGCCTGCAGCGCACGCACCCAGCGAGGCGACCAGCGAGACGCTCGCGTAGGCCAGCGCAGCCCCGTAGCGGCGTTGCTCGGCCATCCGCACCGTCTCCACGCTGGCAGTGCTGAAGGTGGTGTAACCACCGCACACTCCGGTGCCGAGCACCGTCTCCCAGGAGCCGGCCAGAGCATGCGCAGCCAGCAGGCCGGCGAGCAGCCCCAGCACCAGCGAGCCGGACACATTGATCACGCACGTCACCCACGCCCCGACGCCGGGCCGGCGCGCGCGGATCGCCCCGTCGACCACCAGGCGCAGCGCCGCCCCGAGGCCGCCCGCGACCACGGTCAGCAGTGGCGTCATGCGCGAGCCCCGCCGCGCACGGCCCGGTGGCCGGCACCCGCGACCGCTACGCCCGCCGCCGCCGCGATAACTCCGCCGAGGATCGTCCCCAGGAGGTACCCCGCTGCCTCACCGAAGTGCGCGCCCGCGATCAGTGCCCGTGCGTCCAGCATGAACGTGCTGTACGTGGTGAGCCCGCCGCAGAAGCCGGTCCCGATCAGCAACCGCGCGCGCCGACGGTGACCGTGGTCCGGCCCGGACCGCACCAACGCCTCGAGCAGGCACCCGAGCACGAATGCGCCCACCAGGTTGACCGTCAGCGTCGCCCATGCGACATGGCCGGCCGCGGTGGGCAACGCCCTCGCGAGCCCGTACCGGGCGCCCGTCCCCGCGGCGCCGCCCAGGAAGACGACGGCGACGCTGGATGGGCGCAAGTGCAGCGGGCGGTGGTCGGTGCCAGACGGCGACACGGGGCCTCCTGTTCGTAGAACTGGTCCTGTTCGTGGGATTGGCCGGGAGGGCCGCTAGCCGGCGGGAGCCGGAACGAAGATGAGCGGCAGCCGGTGGTTGTGCGCGAGGACACCCCGAGCGACGCGGCTGCCGAACAGCTCGTCGAGCACGCCGACGATGCCGCCGTGGGGACTACCGAGGACGATCGCATAGGCGTTGACGTCGGTCGCCACCCGCAACAGAAGCCGCGCCGGTTTCTCACCGCGCGCGACGTGATACGTCCAGCCCGCGGGGACTCCCGCCAACAGCTCGGCCTTGGCGGTACGCGCGAGATCGTCGAGACGAGCGTCGATCTGCTCTTCCCAGTCGTCGGCGTCCGCGTCGACCGGTGTGTCCTCGAGGTCCTCGATGTGGATCACGTCGAGACACGCGTGCAACCGTCTGGCGAGGTCGGCGGCGAACCGCAGTGCGGCGACGCTGGCGGGATCGCCGTTCCAGCCCACCACGACGTGGACCGTTCCCAACGGATCAGCAGGCAGCGCCACAATGCTCGGATCGCATGCAGGGAGGCGAGTCGGATCGCCCTCGGGCGGATGCTCGGCGACGACGGTTCTGCTGTGAGTGTGTCGCACCCTGCACCTCCTACGCAGCAAGCCACCGGCGATCGTCGCCGGCGGCACTGAAGTCGTAGGAACTATCAGCACGGCGTGCGGTTCGGGCACCTGCGACCGACAGGCTCCCCGGCGAGTCCCATCACCGTGGTTCGAACGCTACCCCGCGTCCAACGGGAGTGCCAACGCGGCGATCACCCGCGCGGCGACGTTGCGAACCTCGCGGCGCGCGCGATCGGTGTCGTCGGCTCGCGAGACGTACAAGGCCGATTCGTCGATGGCCCCCATGAGCACGTGGGCCGCCGGGCGAAGCGGCTGCGCCGGAATCCGCCCGATCTCGACCGCGTGCGACAGCAGCCCCTCGATCACCGCGAATCCGTATTTCTCGCCGCGCGCGCGCCACTCCTCCCAGCCGAGCACCGCCGGAGCGTCGATGAGCGCGATGCGACTGACACCGGGCTCGGTCAGTGCGGCCACGATCGCGTCGAAGCCGACCAGCATCGCGGCGAGTGGATCGCTGTCCTCGACCGCGGCGACGGCCTGCATCGCCTGGCCGATCGCCTCGCCCTCCACGTCGTCGAACACCGCAGCGAACAGCCCCAATTTGTCGCCGAACTGGTGGTACAACGCACCTCGGCTCACGCCGGCGGCCGCCACGATCGCCTGGGTGCCCACGCTGCCGTACCCATGTTCCGCGAACAGACTACGCGCGGCGGCCTTGAGCGCGGCCTTCGTCGCGGCCGTGCGATCGGCCTGGGATCTCCTATTGACTTCCATACATCCTGCACGTAACTTTCATACCGAGTGTTTGTAAATCTACTCACGAGAGGCAGCCGTCCGATGCCCACCTCCGCGCTCCCTTCCGGCACCGTCGAATACCGTGTCTACGGACCCGACCGATCCGCCTACCCCCCAGTCGTTTTCGTGCACGGCGTTCTGGTCCCCGGCAGCCTGTGGGACGGCGTCGCCACCCGCCTCGCCGCCGCCGGATACCGATGCTATGCCCCCACCTGGCCGCTCGGCTCGCACCGGACCCCCTGGGGCGTCGATGCCGACCGATCCCCGCGCGGGGCGGCGCGGCTGATCGCCGAGTTCCTCGAGGCGCACGGCTTGGAAGGCGCGACGCTGGTGGGCAACGACACCGGCGGCGCCTTGTGCCAGTTCGTCGTCGACGCGCGGCCCGAGTTGGTCGGCCGACTGGTACTCACGAACTGCGACGCCTTCGAGAAGTTCCCACCGCAACCGTTCAAGGCTGTGCTGGGACTGATGCGGTCCAAAGTTCTCACTCGACTTCTGTTGCCGCCCATGCGGATCCGCGCTCTGCGCCACTCCCCGCTGGGTTACGGACTGCTGGCCACCGAGCTCGATCCAGCCTTCACCGCCTCGGCGATCGCTCCACTCGGCGACGAGGCGATCCTCGACGACCTCGTCGCGTTCCTCAGCGAGATTCGGCCGGTCGACCTCGCTGCGGTGACCCCGCGCCTGGCCTCGTTCGCCGGACCTGTCGCGCTCGTCTGGGGCATGGCGGACCGAGCTTTCACACCCGCACTCGGCCGTCGGCTCGCCGCAGCGGTTCCGCACGCGACGTTCACAGAGGTTCCAGGCGCGCGTACGTTCGTGGCATTGGACCGGCCCGATGCCGTGGCCGAGGCCGTCGTCGCAGTCACCGGCGCTCCGACCCACAGCGGTCCGGTCACCTGACACGCGAACCCGGTCCGAGCGACCCTGCGACCTCCGCTCGTTCCTCGCTTCGCTCGAACCTGTCGGTAATCGCCGGAGCCAGGCTGCGACCTCCGCTCGTTCCTCGCTTCGCCCGAACCTGTCTGTGAACGCCGGAGCCAGGCTGCGACCTCCGCTCGTTCCTCGCTTCGCCCGAACCTGTCTGTGGGCGGGTGCACCATGGACCCATGGTCAACGCGCAACGCATCCGTGAGGCCGACATACCCGACTGGGCGCCGATCCTGCGCTCCCTTCGCACCCGATTCGACACCGGCGATTTCGCGACCGGCGTCCGGCTCGTGGACGCCTTCGCCACGGCCGCCGACGCCGCGCACCACCACCCCGAGATCACTCTCACGTACGGCCATGTCGACGTACGACTGTCCAGCCACGACACCGGTGACGTGACCGACCGAGACATCGCACTGGCGCGCACGTTCTCGACCATCGCCGCAGCCCAGGGAGTGTCGGCCCGCCCGACCGCGCCCTCGGGCGTCGAGATCGGACTCGACACGGCCGACGCCGCAGCGATCGCCCCGTTCTGGTCGGCCGTCCTGGGTCTGCCGATATCGAAGGGATCGGATGAGATCGCAGACCCCAGCGGCATCGCCACGACACTCTGGTTCCAGCCGACCGACGCACACACGACGCCCCGCCAGCGCTTCCACATCGACGTCACCGTCGACCCGCGCGAGGCGGCAACCCGGATCGCTGCGGCACTCGCCGCCGGAGGGACGCTCGAATCCGATGCGGATGCTCCACGGTTCTGGGTACTCGCCGACGCGCAGGGTAATCACGCCTGCATATGCACTGCCGAGGGCCGCTGACCGCACCGGACCGGGCGCGGACGTGCGGAATGGTCCGTTGACGAAGCTCTGACACGCCTTGACGGCCCCCGTCGCAGATTCGGGGCCCCTCGATCAAACCCCGACGGAGTGCGCGCCCACGACGGATCTTGTATCGAAGACACATTCGATATCCTTTCGGATCGTATCGATGCGTCTCGCCCGTACATTCAGCTCTTATCAGGAAATTCTCAGCCAGAGCACCTACGCTCGTCGGTAGCATCGAATGTATGAGCGATAACAACGAGACCGATGTCCTCGACCGGATCGCGACCGCATCGAGCTTCATCGACCGGATCGAGGCTATAGCAGCGCTGCACGACCTGCGGCATGCGCAGTCGGCTACCTACCACGGCGCGCAGCGCGGACTGGTCGCCGAGATCGGCGCACGCCTGTCCCTCGGAGTCGAGGCGGCGGGGCGACTACTCGACGTCGCCGTCGATCTGGTCACACGCATGCCCCGCTGCCTGGCCGCGCTCCGGAACGGTGGGATCGACGAGTTCGGTGCACGGCTCGCAGCTGAGCGCGGCGCACTCCTCGACGACACGCTCGCGCCGCTGTACGACGTGCAGGTCGCGGCGTACCTCACCGAGGCCGATGCCAGGCCGACAGCGCTCCTGCGCGCGCTCGACACCATCGTGGCATTCATCGACCTCGATGCAGCACTGGATCTCCGGATAGCGGATCACGAGGGGCTGGATCGCGAACGAATCGGTGAAGAGCGGCCGGTACGCCACTCCCACTCAGCGGTCCGCACATCGGAATTCGGGAGTCGGATCAGGCGTACGTGCAGGTGGCGGTCGGTAAGCCGCTCGGCGATACCCTCGCCCCACTCCACGACGACCACGGAGTCCTCCAAGTCGGAGTCGAGGTCGAGCGCATCCAATTCGGGCAGCCCGCCGAGTCGGTACGCATCCACGTGGATCATGCCGGGGGCGCCGGGGCCGCTGGGCGCGTGTTCGCGCGCTATGACGAACGTGGGGCTCGACACTCGACCGAGCACGCCCAGGCCAGCGGCGATGCCGCGGGACAGCGCCGTCTTACCGGCGCCCAGGGGTCCGTCGAGGATCACCAGATCGCCGCGGCCCAGGTTCAGGGCCAATTCACGACCGAGCGCCTCGGTGTCCTCGACGGTCGGGAGCGTTCGCGTTGAACTCCCCGGTGTCGCCCTGCCGGTCGTCACGAATTCACCGGCGCAGCCCGGGCGACCAACTCCGCGACGGCAGCGGCCACTTTGTCCGCGGCCTGCATGATCAGCATGTGCCCGGCGTCCTCGATGGTCACGAGACGGCAGTCGAGCTCCGCTGCCATCCGCTGCGAGTTACGCAGTGGCGTCATCCAGTCGCGGTCGCCGCACACCACGGTCGCGGCGGTCCGGCGCAGTGCCGGGAAACCGGCGCGCTCGTCGTACTGCTCGAGGGCGGCGAAGAAGCTCGCCGTCGTGTTCAGCGGCGCCGTCAAGCTCATCGACGTGGAGAACGCCGTCATCGTCGCGCTACGCGGCCCGGGGCCGTATGAACCCGCGATAAGGAGCGGAACCGCCAGCGGCTTGGCAACCTCTCGCCCGTGCCCCACCACCGCAGGCAGATGTCGCACAGCGAGCCGGAACAGGTCCAGGACCGGGTTCTTGAGCGCCGACGCGAGCCCGGCTTCGGTCAGCCCGTGCGCCGAGGTCCCCAGCAGGACGACCCCCACGACCCGCGGCCCGAACAGCTCCTTGTGCCTACTCGCGCACGCGAAGATCGCCATGCCACCCATCGAGTGTCCCACCAGTACCACGGGGCCTTCAGGAACGATCTGGTCGATCACCGTGGCAACGTCGTCCCCCAGTAGCTCGACGGTGCTCTGCTCGGGCGTACAGGCGCCCGAGTCGCCGTGGCCGCGGCAATCAGGGAACACCATCCGCACGCCGCCACCCCAGCGCCGCTGGAGCTGCGCGCGGACGAACACCCAGCTATCGGAGCGCAATGTGAAACCGTGCACGAAGACCACGGTGACCGGAGCGTCGGCGGGACCGACTTCGCGGACATGCAGGGGCACGCCGTCGTGGCTGAGGATCACCGACTCGTGGTCGGCAGGGAACTGCAGATCGGCACCGGTGAACGGGTCTGGGCCGTCGCGCCGCAGACCCAGGACCTGTGCAACAAAAGAGATTCCGGCCACCGCTGCGACGGCCACCCCCGCGGACAGTCCCGCCAGGACCGGCGGCACCGATACCCGTGTACGGGTCATGCCTCGACCCCGTCTGCTCGAGTCTCCACCGAGGTACCGACGGGGGCCTCCCGCAGATACCTGCGGACCGCCCGGCCGTGCACTCCGGTGAGGATCTCGTAGTCGATGGTGCCGACGATCTCGGCCCAGTCGGCGGCAGTCGGCTCGCCCGGCCGGTCGCCCCCGAACAGGATCGCCGTGTCACCCTCGGCGACCCCGCCGCCGTCGGGTCCCAAGTC
>CAJCHX010000558.1 GCA_903970215.1 Acidobacteriaceae bacterium | reverse complement strand
TAACGGGCCGGTGTTCAACGCCGGCGAGCGGGTGGAGGTCAACACCTCGGCGGCGTGGACCTACGTGGTCTGGTTCTTCACCTGGATCAGCGGCGAGCAGATCGAGTACGTGGTGCTCACCGTGACGATGGTGCTCACCGTGCTCACCCTGCCGATCGCGATGCTCGGCACCGCGCGGCTCTACAAGGGCCAGGGTGGTTGGTCGCGACTGCGGGGCCGGCGGCTGCTGCTCCTGCCGGCCGGCGGCTTCGTCTATATCGCGCTTCCTCCGGCCCGCGATTTCGCCACGTCCGGTCTGGAACAGTCGCTGACGCTGTTCTGGCTGGCGTCGATGTGGTGGCTGGCAGTGACGTGGAGCCAGCACGATCCGGACGAGACCACCCGGCGGGCCCGAGTGGCCGGCTGGGCGGGAACGCTCGGATTGGCGTTCGTGGCCGGTCTGTCGTGGCTGGTGCGGCCGGACATGGCCCTCATCGCGGCGCTGGTGCTGGCGGCGATGTTCGTGGCACCGAGCGGGGCGGCGAAGCGGGTGGCGACGGTGGTCGTGGCCGGCGTGGTGCCGGTGGGTTACCAGATCTTCCGGATGGGTTACTACGGCCTGCCGGTCCCCAACACCGCGATCGCCAAGGACGCCAACGGTTCCAAGTGGACGCAGGGCTTCGTGTACCTGTGGAACCTGGTGGACCCGTACGCGCTGTGGTTGCCCGTCGTCCTGCTGCTGGTGGCGGTTCCGGTGCTGCTGCTCAACGTGCTCGCGGCGCGGACGCCGCGAGAGCCGGTGGTCGCTCGCGTCGGGCACCGTCGGGCACCCAACCTGGATCGCACGCGCAGCCGCGCGCTGCGCACCAAGCTGCGCAGCCCCGGTGCGATGGTCGTCCTGTTCGTGGTGGGCGGCCTGATCGAGGGTGCCTACTGGCTACGTCAGGGCGGCGACTTCATGTCCGGCCGCGTCCTGCTCGCGCCGCTGTTCCTGCTGTTGCTGCCCGTGTTGTTGCTGCCGCTGCGGATCCCGGCCGGCGAGGCCGACGTGGCGGCGCTGCGCCCATCGCTCGACGCTCCGCTGGCCCATGTCCGGGGTCGCCTCACGCGAGCCGCGCGCCTGGCCGGTGGCTCGGCGGGCGCCGCGGCGATCGTGCTGGTGTGGGTGCTGGTGATCGGTTGGGCCCTGTACGCCTCGACGTTCCGCGGATTGCCGGACGGGACCTACATCGGGCGGTCCGGCATCGTCGACGAGCGGGCGTTCTACTCGCTGCAGACCGGGCACGCGCATCCCGTCACGGCGCAGGACTACCTCGACTACCCGCGTATGCAGTCGTTGCAGGGTGCGCTCGAAGCCACGCCCAAGGGCGGCGTCTATCTGCCGTCGTACGACTACGACTGGTGGTACATCGATCCGATGCCGGATCCGCTTCCGCCCGGGGCGCACGATACCCAGACGGTGTTCTTCCTCAATCTGGGCATGTCGTCGATGACCACCGGTTTGAACGTGCGGATCTGGGACCAGGTGGGTCTGGCGTGGCCGATCGCCACCCACACGGCGCGGCTCGTGGACGGGCGGATCGGGCACGACAAGGACCAGTACCCCGACTGGGCGATCGCGCAGACCCAGGCGTTCGCCAAGCATCCGCTGCTGCCGTGGTTCATCGACCCCGATTGGGTGAACCAGGCGAGGGTGGCGCTGCAGTGCCCCGCGATCGTGCAGTTGGAGCAGTCGTACGACGCACCACTGACGTGGGACCTGTTCAAGCGGAACATCAAGCTGTCGTTCGCTGCGATGAGGTTCCGGATCCACCGGGTGCCCCAGTACACGATCGAGGCGTGCGGCGGGAAGGTGCCCGCCCCGCTGCCCGAGTCGCAGAAGGTGCTCACGCGCTGATGCCGCGCGTTGGTCCCGACCGGCGAATCACATCCGTGTAAGACTGGAACGGGTCGGGACGGCGGTTTGTCCGACCCGGTGTCGTCGTTGAACGTGTGGGCGTGGGTTGCGGAGGTTTCTCGAGGATGGTCAAGCGCGCATCGCGCCGGGTGACGGGGCTGGTCGGGGCTGTCGTGCTGGCCGCCGCGAGCACGGTCGGCCCGACCATCGTCACCCCCGCCGTCGGGGCGCCCGCTGCGGCGGCCGTGCCGGCTCCAGCGCCGATGCTCGCAGTCCCCGCGGGTGCCGCGATCACCGGCGCGACCTGGGAGACCGACCGCAAGGTCGACCTCACGGTCCACTCGCCGGCGATGGGTACCGATGTCAAGGTGGCGTTGCTGCTGGCCCGCGACTGGTTCTCCAGTCCCAGGGCGACGTTCCCCACGCTGTACCTCCTGGACGGCCTGCGCGCACGGGACGACCAGAACGGTTGGCTGCTCGAAACGAACGTCGCAGACTTCTACCGGGACAAGGACGTCACGGTGGTCCTCCCCGTCGGTGGGCAGTCGAGCTGGTACACGGACTGGCGCCAGCCCGACAACGGTCGCGACTACCAGTGGGAGACGTTCCTCACCAAGGAACTGCCCCCGCTCCTGCAACGTGATTGGCGCGCGACCGACGCCCGCGGCGTCGCCGGCGTATCGATGGGCGGCACCGCCGCGTTCACGCTCGCTGCCCGCCACCCCCGGTTCTATCGGTTCGCCGCCTCGTACTCCGGCATCCTGTCGACCAGCTCCGCGGGCATGCCCGAGTCGATCGCCGCGGCCATGCGCGACGCCGGTGGCTTCGATGCGAACGACATGTACGGGCCGCCGGCCGACCCGGCGTGGGCGGGCCACGACCCGCTCGTGCTCGCGGACGGACTGCGCGGCACCAGCCTGTACTTCAGCTCGGGTAACGGCTCTGCGGGCGTGGCCGACCAGCCGTCCGATGTGCCCGGATTGTCCTCCGACCTGCAGGGAACCGCGCTCGAGGTCCTGGCCCGCGCCACCAATCAGGCGTTCGCGGTAGAACTCGACAAGAAGGGCGTGCCGGCGCAGGCGGTCTACCGCCCGTCCGGCACCCACTCGTGGCCGTACTGGCAGTTCGAGAACACTCAGGCGTGGCCGCAGGCGCAGGCCGCGCTCGGCGTGGGCAACCCGCAGCCGTGCAGCACGGGCGGTGTGATCGGCACCGCGGCCTCGACGATCCCCGCACTGGGCGGATGCCTGACCCCCGAGTACGCGGTCAAGGGTGGCCGGGCGCAGGACTTCGCGACGGGCCAGATGTACTTCTCGTCTGCGACCGGCGCGCACGCGGTCGGCGGCGCGATCGCGGGCGAATACGACCGCGTCGGCGGGCCCGCGTCGAACCTCGGATTCCCCACCTCCGACGAGCTCGCGACCCCCGATCACAAGGGCCGCTACCAGCAGTTCCAAGGCGGCACCATGTACTGGACCCCGGCCACCGGCGCCCACTACGTGGACGGCGCGATCAGGGACAAGTACAAAGCGGTCGGCTATGAGCGCGGGCGCCTCGGATACCCGCTCACCAGCGAGATCCGGCTGCCGACCGGAGGCGCGTTCAACCGCTTCACGGGCGGCTACGTGTACTGGTCGCCGCACACCGCGGCGACGATCGTGCCGAACGGCCCGGTGTTCGACGCGTGGGGCCGGGCGGGCTACGAGGGAGGTCGGCTGGGCTACCCGGTCTTCGACCCGCTCGATGTGCCGGGTGGGCAGATCTCGCGGTTCGAGCACGGCACGATCAGCGCAGTCAACGGGGTCACCCGGGTGCAATGACGGCCCGGTTCACGCGGTCCGGCGGTCGGCCGCGAGGGCGCGGCGGCTTCGGTGCCCACGAGTACCCCGGCGCGACCGGTAGCCTGGCACAGTCGCCGGGCTTCGGGCCCGGTCACGGCAGAACTTCGGCCCCAGAGTTGAGGACGGGAAGCACATCTAAAATGGTTCGACTTCACACGGCAACGTCGCAGCAGGTTCGACGAGTCCTGGTCGCCGCGCTCGCCGGTGGCCTCGTTGTGGGCGCCGCCGCCTGCGGCGGTAGCTCGACGGTGAGTGCGCCCACCGCGCCCGGATTGACCGGCACGGACTCGTCCGGGCCGACCACGGTGCCCGCCACCGGGCCCAGCTCGGGTGCGGCGGCCCCGTCCGGATTCCCCGGGGCTACCACTACCACGATGGCCCCCAAGGACGCTGCGTTCGTAGCGAAGGCACACGCAGCGGGGATCAACGCGCCCGACGACGTGATCGTGGGTGCGGTCAGCTACGTGTGCAGTGCGCTCGCGGCCAACCCCAAGCCCCCCAACATGCAGGTGTTCGTGGTCGGGATGCTCGGCTCCGGCGAGACCGATCAGCAGGCGACGGCCGATGCGAAGAAGTTCATCGCGCTGGCGCAGTCGGACTACTGCAACCAGTAATCACAGATGCCTGACAGACCACGCCGCCGCCTCTCGGCCCTCACCATCGGGGTGGGGGTCGCCGCTGCCGTCGCGGTGATCCTGGTGATCGTGTTGATCATCACCCTGCTCCGCACCGGACCGTCTGTGCCGCCGATCGCCGGCCCGCCGAGTTCGGGTGGGGCCCCGTCGTCGCCGAGCGTCGCGCGCCCCACCGCGCAGCCGGCGGACTGCCCCGACGTCGAGGTGATCGCGGTTCCCGGCACGTGGGAGTCGAAGTCGAACGACAACCCGCTGCATCCCACGGCCAATCCCAACTCGTTGATGCTCAAGATGACCGCGCCGCTGCAGAGCGCGTACCCGGAGTCCCGCCTCGAGACGTGGACTACGCCGTACGTAGCGCAGTTCTCCAACCCGGTGGCCATCCCGCCGGACGGGCAGGCGAGCTACACGGCCTCGCGCGAGGAGGGCGATCGGAAGACCCGCGCGCAGATCACACAGGTCTATGCGAAGTGCCCGCTGACCTCCTTCATCCTCACGGGCTTCTCGCAGGGCGCGGTGATCGCGGGCGACATCGCGAGTGACATCGGAAACGGCCGCGGCCCGATCCCCGCCGAGAACGTCATCGGCGTCGGCCTGATCGCCGACGCCCGGCGCGTTCCCGGCGAGGCCAACGTGGTGGGTCCGAACCCTCCGGGAGTGGGTGCCGAGGTGGCGTTCGCCGGTCTCGACATCGGGGGCCTGACGTTGCGCGGTAAGCGCACCGGCGGCTTCGGCACGCTCGCGCGGCGTACCTGGTCGCTGTGTGGCGAGCACGACCCGATCTGCAACGAGCCGACGAACGTCTTCGACATCAACGCGATGTCGTCCACGCTGCCGAAGCTGCAGTCGATTCTCACGGCCAACTCGCACGCGCTGTACGCCACCACGAAGGACTGGTCGTATCACGGTGAGTCCGCTGTGGCGTGGCTCGAGCACTGGACGAGCGATCTGGTGGCGGGCGCACCGCGGCCCAAGCACGACTGACCGGCGTGGCGTCTCGGGACAAGCGCGGTCGCCGCGCGCTGACCGTCATGGGTATCGGTGCGTGGCTGGCGGCCGTCATCGCGATCATCGTGATCGCGATCCTGGTCGCCTCGCTGCTGCGCGGCCCGAGTACCCGGCCGACGGGTCCCACGATCCCGGGCCGCCCTACCTCGCAGGCGGCCGATTGCCCCGACGTCCAGGTGATCTCGGTCCCGGGCACGTGGGAGTCGACGTCCACGGACGATCCCATCCACCCGCACTTCAACCGGCGCGCGCTGCTGTTGCAGGTCACGGCCCCCCTCGAGCGGATGTACGCGACCCACCGCGCCGCGGTGTACACGGTGCCGTACGTCGCCCAGTTCCATAACCCGATCGCGGTCCCGCCCGACGGCCAGGAGACGTACGCCGCGTCGCGGGCGCAGGGGACGGCGCGCCTGGTCGCCGAGCTGAACCGCGTCTATCAGCACTGCCCACTGACCGGCTTCATCCTGATGGGCTTCTCGCAGGGCGCGACCATCGCCGGCGACGTCGCGGGCGATATCGGCAACGCCCTGGGGCCGATCCCGGCCGAGAACGTGGTGGGCGTGGGCCTGATCTCGGACAGCCGACGGGTCCGCGGAGAGGCCACCGCTATCGGTCCCGATCCCGAAGGGCAGGGCGTGGAGGTGCTGTTCGGCGGGCTGAACCTGATGGGCGTCGACCTCAAAGGGAAGCGGCCCGGCGGATTCGGCTCCCTCGCCGGTCGCACGGCCACGATCTGCGGTGCGCGAGACCCCATCTGCAACGAGCCGGACCGCCCGCTCAACCCGCTCGACATCATCGGGAACGTGACCCAACTGGCCACCGTCCTCACCATGAACTCGCACGCGCTGTACGGGACCACCTCGGACTGGTCCCTCGACGGGCAGACCGCCACGCACTGGATGCTGAGTTGGGCGCGGGGGCTGATCGACGCTGCGCCCGTGCCGCCGCATCAGGGCCCCCATCGCTGACCGCGCCCCGGACCTCTCGCTCCGCCCGCTACCCTGACCCCATACCGACTCGCGCGCCGTCAGCACTTCGCGCCGTTATCAAGGAGCCCGTCACGTGACCACACCCGAGCCCCGCAAGTTCCGCTTCGCCGCGGGCGGTGCGGGAAACTCCGACGAGGGCGGAGCCCGGAAGTTCGTCAAGCTTGCGCAGGAGGCCGAGGAACTCGGGTTCGACACCTTCGCCGTCCCCGACCGGCTCGACGAGCAGGTGGGGCCGCTGTCGGCGCTCGGCGCGATCGCCGTGAGTACCGACCGGATCCGCCTGGCCACCTCGATGCTGGCGGCGCCGTTCCGGCACCCGGCTGTGCTCGCGAAGGAGCTGACCACCATCGACGTGTTGTCGAAGGGCCGGCTCGAGATCGGCCTAGGCGTCGGCGCGTTCAAGGAGGACTACGACAAGTCGGGGATCGAGTTCGAGTCGCCCGCCCGGCGGGTTCGCCGGCTCGACGAGAGCCTGACGGTGCTCGACAAGCTGCTGCGCGGTGAGGAGGCCGAGTTCGACGGCGAGGTGTTCTCCGTCCACGGCGTCAAGGGCTACCCGCGTCCCCGCCAGGGCCCGCGTCCGCCGATCGCCATCGGCGCGGGCGGGCCGCGGATGCTCGAGTTGGCCGCGCGCCGCGCCGACATCGTGTCGATCACCCCGAGCTCCACCCCGGACGGCAAGATGCGGTTGTCCGACATGTCGATGTCGGCCACGAAGGACAAGGTCGCGCTGGTGCGTGCTGCCGCCGGCGACCGGTTCGCCGACCTCGAGCTGGCGTGGACCATCGCGACCATCGTGGTCACCGACGACCGCGAGCAGGTGGGGGATTACGCCCTCAAGGCGATCGAGCGGGGCCTGTCGCCGAACATCGAGGTGGACAAGGAGATCACCATCGACGATGTACTCGGGTCGCCGTACCTGGCCATCGGGACGTTCGAGGAGATCGCCGAGCAGGTCCGCCACACCCGCGCGGAGACGGGCATGTCGTACGTCGGTGTGGTGCCCACCCAGATGGAGGCGTTCGCCCCGGTGCTCGACCAGCTCAAGGGCGAGTGACTCACCGCTGTGACACCGAGCGGCCCACCGCTGTGACCTGCATCGGCCCCTCATCGTAGTTTTCGTTTCGCCCGGCGTGTCGCGCTACGATGGTCGGGTTTGCGGAATCCGCGGCGAGTATCACTGAGGAATCGCTTCCATCCCGGCATCGGGCGCGCACTATGAAGGGCGCATCGCCGAGGAATCGGGGTCTGGGCCGGTGGCGATAGACACCGGCGGTGATGCACGTCCCGGTCCGTATGAGGCGACAATCACGCCGGGGCCGCCAGCCCCGGCGCAAGACATGTCGGACGCTCACCGTCCGACCCGAGAGCGATGGGATACGCCATGGCGACGGACGCAGCCCGCCGCCGACCCGGTACGCCGGGGCATGGCCGACCCGAGGAGAACGGATGCTGAACACCGAGTTCGATCAGTTCCTGGACGAAGACGGCAACCTCTTCTTCCGGCCCGGCATGACGCTGGTCGATTACGTCGAGCGCAACGTCGCCGAGCGCGGCGACACCCTCGCCTACCGGTTCATCGACTACAGCCGCGAGCGCGACGGCGAGGCCATCGACCTCACCTGGTCCGAGTTCGGCGCGCGGCTGCGGGCCATCGGCGCCCGCCTGCAACACATCACCAAGCGCGAGGACCGGGTGGCCATCCTGGCACCGCAGGGGCTCGAATACGTGACGGCGTTCTTCGGTGCGCTGTACGCGGGCAACATCGCGGTGCCGCTGTTCAGCCCGGACGAACAGGGCCACACCGACCGGCTCAGCATCGTCCTGGACGACTGCAAGCCCACCGCCATCCTCACCTCGACGGGCTCCGCCGAGGCGTGCCGGAAGTTCTTCCGGCACCTGCCGGCCAAGGAGCGGCCGCGGATCATCGCCGTTGACGCCATCCCCGATTCGGTGGGCAGCACCCTCAAGCCGTTCCCGATCTACCGCGAGACCATCGCCTACCTGCAGTACACCTCGGGTTCCACCCGCAACCCCGCCGGCGTTCAGATCACGTACGAGGCGGTCGGCACCAACGTGCTGCAGATGATCCACGCCCTCGACCTCAACGAGAACTCCCGCGGTGTCACCTGGCTGCCGATGTTCCACGACATGGGCCTGCTGACCGTGATCCTGCCCGCGCTGGGCGGCAAGTTCATCACGATCATGAGCCCGGCCGCCTTCGTTCGCCGGCCCGGTCGGTGGATCCACGAGCTGGCCGCCATGGACGACAACGCCGAGACCTTCGCGGCGGCCCCGAACTTCGCCTTCGAGCACGCCGCCGCTCGCGGCCTGCCGAAGGACGGCGAGAAGCTGGACCTGTCCAACGTGACCGGTCTGATCAACGGCTCGGAGCCGGTCACGGTGTCGTCGATGAAGAAGTTCAACGACGCATTCGCGCCGTACGGCCTGCCGAAGACCGCCATCAAGCCCTGCTACGGCATGGCCGAGGCGACGCTCTTCGTCAGTTCCACCAAGCGCGAGAACGAGGCCAAGGTCGTATATGTCGACCGCGCCGAGCTGAACGACGGGACCTTCGTGCCCATCGACGAGCACGCCGAGGGCGCCATCCCGCAGGTCTCCTGCGGTGACATCGCGCTGTCGCAGTGGGCGTGCATCGTCGACCCCGAGACCGGTCAGGAGGTGCCCGACGGCAAGGTCGGCGAGATCTGGCTGCACGGCATGAACATCGGCTCGGGCTACTGGGGTCGCCCGGACGAGTCGCGCGACACGTTCCAGAACCGGCTCACGCCGCTCGCCGAGGGCAGCCACAGCGTGGGCGTCAAGAAGCTGGACACCGCCAAGTGGATGCGGACCGGCGACTTCGGCGTGTACTACGACGACGAGCTGTACATCACGGGCCGCGTCAAGGACCTGGTGATCGTCGACGGCCGCAACCACTACCCGCAGGACCTCGAGTACACCGCGCAGGAGGCCAACAAGAACCTGCGCGTGGGCTACGTCGCGGCGTTCTCCGTCCCCGCCAACGAGTTGCCGCGCGAGGTCTTCGAGAACACCCACTCCGGTCTCACCTACGACCCGCAGGACCAGTCCGAGCAGCTGGTGATCGTCGCCGAGCGCGCGACGGGCGGCCACAAGGCCGACCCGCTCGTGATCGCCGACGAGGTGCGGGCGGCGATCGCCAGTTCGCATGCGGTCATGGTCCGCGACGTCCTCCTGGTACCTGCGGGGTCGATTCCGCGTACCTCCAGCGGCAAGATCGCGCGCCGCGCCTGCCGCAGCGCATACATCGACGGCACGCTTCGCGGCGGGTACACGCAGACCGCGTTCCCCGATGCCGCGAACGACATGAAGTAACACTCGAGACGAGGGTTCCCCACTCCACATGGCTGAGTACGACGACTCCACCCCCGCCCCCACTGCCGACGGCAGCGCGGATGCCCTGCCCGCCGAACGCGGGAAGCCGGACGTTACCGCCGAAGGCGCTACGACCGGAAGAGCCCGCGAGGACCTGACCGTCGAGGAGCTCCGGGCCTGGATGCGGGCGTGGATCGCGAATGCGACCAACCAGCCCGTCTCGAACATCTCGGACGACCGCCCACTGGACGAGTTCGGGCTGGCCTCGCGCGACGCGGTCTCGATGGCCGCGGACATCGAGGACTTCACGGGGGTGGCGCTCACCGCCACCGTCGCCTTCCAGCACCCGACGATCGCGCTGCTGTCCCAGCGGATCATCGACGGCGACCCGGAGGAGGACGACGACGCGCTCGCCGCCGAGGCCGCCAGCTACGACCGCGGCCCCGAGTTCGAGGCGGCCCGCGGGACGCACGACGTGGCCGTCGTCGGGCTCGCGACCCGCTTCCCGCACGCCGGGCAGACCCCCGAGTCGACCTGGGAGTTCCTGATCGGTGGGGGCGACGGCACGACGGAGCTGCCGGCCGACAGGTGGACCGAGTTCAAGGCGGATCCGCGCCTGAAGGCGGTGTTGGACAACGCCAACACCCAGGGCGGATACCTCGACGACGTCAAGGGCTTCGACGCCGAGTTCTTCTCGATGAGCCCCCGCGAGGTCGAGATGGTCGACCCGCAGCAGCGGCTCGCGATGGAGTTGACCTGGGAGGCGCTCGAGGACGCGCACATCCCGGCCAGTTCGGTCAAGGGCGGCCGGGTGGGCGTGTGGCTGGGTAGTTCGGCGAACGACTACCAGATGCTGGCCATCGCCGACCCCACCAAGGCCAACCCGTACGCGATCACCGGCACGTCGACCTCGATCGTCGCCAACCGCGTCTCGTACTTCTTCGACTTCCACGGCCCGTCGGTGACGGTCGACACGGCCTGCTCGTCGTCGCTGGTCGCGATCCACCAGGCGATGCGGTCGCTGCGCGAGGGCGAGACGGAGCTGGCCATCGCCGGCGGCGTCAACATGCTCATCGTGCCCGCGGGGACGCTGGGCTTCGACAGCCTCGAGGTCCAGGCGAAGAACGGCAAGATCAAGGCGTTCAGCTCCGACGCCGACGGCATGATCCGCGCGGAGGGCGGCGGCGTCGTCGTCCTCAAGCGCCTGGCCGACGCCGAGCGCGACGGCGACACCATCCTGGGGGTGCTCGCAGGCTCCGCGGTCACCTCCGACGGCCGCTCCAACGGCCTGCCCGCGCCCAACCCCGAGGCGCAGGTGACCAACCTGCGCGACGCCTACCGGGACGCGGGGATCAACCCGCGCGGGGTCGACTACGTGGAGGCCCACGGCACCGGCACCGTCCTCGGCGACCCGATCGAGGCCGACGCGCTGGGCCGCGTCGTCGCGCGCGGGCGTTCCGACGACCAGCCGCTGCTGATCGGCTCCGTCAAGACCAACTTCGGCCACATGGAGGCCGCGGCCGGTGTGGGCGGCCTCGCCAAGATGCTGCTGGCGATGCAGCACGGCGAGATCCCCGCGTCGCTGCACTACGCCGGGCCCAACCCGTACATCCAGTTCGATCAGAACCACCTGAAGGTGGCCGCCGAGAACACGGTGTGGCCCGAGTACACCGGGCGGAAGCTGGCCGGGATCACGGCCAACGGCTTCGGCGGCACCAACGCGCACGTGGTCCTGCGCGAATACACCGGCCCGGTCGAGGCGGACGGCGCCGAGGTCGACGCCGATGGGGCCGAGCCCGCTGCTGGTGCCGGCGTTCCGGCGTACTTCGCCGCCGCCGCGGAAGGCGCGATCGTGCCCCTCGTGATCTCCGGCTTCGTCCCGTCGCGCCGACGTGTCGCGGCGCAGGAGCTGGTGGACTGGCTGCAGACCGACGAGGCGCGGGCGCAGTCGCTGGCCGACATCGGCCGCGCGCTGGCGGGCCGCAACCACGGGCGCGTGCGCGCGGTGGTCATGGCTCGCACGCACGACGACGCGATCAAGGGGTTCACCGCCGTCGCTGAGGGCAAGAACAGCCCGCTGGTGTACTCGGCGGGCGCGCCCGACGCGACCGGCCCGGCGTTCATCTTCTCCGGGTTCGGCAGCCATCACCGCAAGATGGCCAAGCAGCTGTATCAGTCGAACCCCGTGTTCAAGTACTACTTCGACCAGGTCAACGAGCTGATCATCGACGAGGCGGGCGACGACTACGCCGAGATGCTGCTCGACGACTCGGTGACCTATCACATCGAGACCGGTCAGGTGGGCATCTTCGCCATCCAGGTGGCGCTGGCCGGGTTGTTCCGGCACCACGGCCTCGAGCCCGGCGTGGTGCTGCCCCACTCGATGGGCGAGGCGACGGCGGCGTGGCTCACCGGCGGCCTGTCGCTCGAAGACGCCGTGCGCGTGATCTGCAACCGCTCGCGCCTGATGGGCGAGGGGGAGGCCATGCTCCCCGAGGAGATGGAGAAGTTCATGGCGCTGGTGGAGTACAGCGCCGACGACATCCACACCGTCCTCGCCGACTACGAGGGCCTCGAGATCTGTGTGTACGCGGCGCCCAAGCACACCGTGATCGGCGGCCCGGGCAAGGTGATCGACCAGATCGTCGCCGAGACCGAGGCCAAGGGCCTCATGGCGCGCAAGTTGATCACCCGCGGTGCGTCCCACACGTCGCAGATGGACCCGCTGCTCGGCGAGTTGCAGGCCGAGCTGATGGGCCTCGAGGCGCACCCGCTGAAATACCCGATGTACTCGACCGTCAACAAGGACGACTTCTACCGTGCCGGTCACGAGCCGGTGCACGGTGTCGAGTACTGGATCAAGGGCCTGCGGCACAGCGTCTGGTTCAACCAGGCCGTCGAGAAGGCCGTCGAGGCCGGCTACCGCACGTTCATCGAGTTCTCGCCCAACCCGGTCACGTTGATCTCGGTGATGGCCGTGACGTTCGAGAACGGCATCACGGACGCCTGCCTGATCCACACGCTCAAGCGCAAAGAGGACGAGAACGACTCCGTGATGGCGGCGCTCGCGCAGGCCTACGCGCGCGGGCACTCGGTGGACATCGCCTCCCTGTTCGGGCCCGGTGCCTACGCGCCGATCCCGCGCACGCGCTTCCAACGCAAGCCGCTGTGGATCGCCACCAAGATCAGCAGCGGTGGCTCGGGGATCATCCCGGGCAGTCATGTCGCGCTTCCCGACGGCCGGCATGTGTGGCAGCTCGACGGTGACGTGCTGGGCGACCAGGTCGGTCTGCACGATCTGATCAGTGCCGCTGCGGCAGAGGTGCTTTCGGGTGTGGCGGTGACCGCGGTGGTCGAGCACGGCGACCCGTCGGGCGGCGATCTCGGGGCGGCGCCGGGGGATCGTTCTCTGACCACCACGCTCAACCCGCACCCGGGCGGCGCGTCGTTGCAGGTGCATGAGCGCTCCGGCAACACGTTCCGGCTGATGATCGACGCTGTGGTGACCGCCGACGCGCAGAACGCGCCCGCCACCGTGGTCACCCGCGCTCCGGCCATCGCGGCGCCGGTCGAGGCGACCGCGGCGGAGCCCGCCATCGTCGTCTCGGAGGAGACCGAAGCCCCCGCCACCGAATTCGGCGGCCGCTGGGACTCCGAGTCCGGCGAGACCGTCGAGCATCGCCTCGGCGTGATCGTGTCCGAGTCGATGGGCTACGAGATCGAGGATCTACCCAAGGAGATCCCGCTGATCGACCTGGGTATGGACTCCCTGCTGGCGATGCGGATCAAGAACCGCGCCGAGTACGAGTTCGACATCCCGCCGATCCAGATCCAGGCCGTGCGCGACGCCTCGTTCAACGACGTGGTGCAGTTCGTGGAATACGCTGTGACGCACCGAGATCAGGTCGACGCGCTGGCCGAGCACCAGGCCGGCAGCGAGGGCGAGGTGGCCGACGCGGCCCAGCTCGCCGAGCTGATGAAGGCAGCCAAGGAGGAGGCGGCGAAGAAGGCGGCCGGGCCGGAGACACCTACGCCGGCTCCGGAGTCGACCACGACCAACTCTGCCGACTCCGCCGCTGCGCCCGACACTGCCGACTCCGCCGCTGCACCGGACCTTGGCGACTCCGTCGCCGTCGCGGATGCTGCGGCCACCGGCGTGCCCCCGCGCGACGCCGCCGAGCGGCTGACGTTCGCGACCTACGCGATCGTGGTGGGCACGTCGCCCGGGGGCGTGTTCAACGAGCTGCCCGTCCTGCCGCAGGCGGTGGCGGAGAAGCTCACGGCGCGGCTGTCCGAGCGCGCCGGCGGCGGCGAGATCGACATCGAAGACGTCATCGACTCGAAGAACATCGAGGAGATGTCCGGTTATGTCCGGGAGCAGATGGACGACGCGACGCCGGTCGACGGCTTCGTCCGCACGCTGCGCAAGCCGGAGGCGAGCGCGCCGACCGACGTCATCCGCAAGCCGCTCTTCCTGTTCCACCCCGCGGGCGGCAACACGATGGCCTACGAGGCGCTGATCAAGAAGCTGCCCGACGACCTGCCCATCTACGGACTCGAGCGGGTCGAGGGGTCGGTCGAGGAGCGGTGCCGCCAGTACCTGCCCAAGATCAAGGAGATCCAGCCCGAGGGGCCGTACTTCCTGGCCGGGTGGAGTCTGGGCGGTGCGCTGGCGTACGGCACCGCGCGCATGCTCGAGGAGGGCGGCGACGAGGTCGCGTACATCGGGCTGCTCGACGCGGTGCGCCCGTCCGTGCCCATCACCGACTCGCCCGAGGAGAAGCGCGAGCGGCTCGAGCGGTACGAGCGGTTCGCCCGGACCAACTACGACATCGGCGCGGACATCGAGTTGCCGATGGACCGGTTGGTCGACGCCGACGACGACGGCCAGTTCCGCATCGTCATGGAGTTGGTGCAGCTGTCGGACAAGAAGATTCCGGGGGCGATGGTCGAGCACCAGCGCACGTCGTTCATCGACAACCGCGCGCTCACGCGGCTCGACCCGGCCGCCTACGGCCGGTTCGGCGGCACCGTCACCCTGTACCGGGCCGACCGGATGCACGACGGGGCCATCGAGCTCGAGCCCAACTACGCCCATGTCGATCCCGACGGTGGCTGGAAGGACGTGGTCGCCGACCTCGACATCGTGCACATCGGCGGCGATCACCTGCAGCTGATCGACGAGCCCTACATCGGGAGGATCGCCGAGCACATGTCGCGGGCTCTCGATTCGGCTCGGGCAAGCAAGGGATAGGGTCGAACCGTGACTGACCTTTCGGCCCCCTCGACCGATGCCCCCGACCTGAGAACCACGGCGGGCAAGCTGGCGGACCTGCACCGGCGGCTCGAGCAGGCGCAGGACCCGGGCAGCGAGCGCGCTCGGGCCCGTCGCGACGCGAAGGGCCTGCCCAGCGCCCGCGGCCGCATGCACATGCTGTTCGATCCGGGCAGCTTCGTGGAGATGGACCAGTTGGCGAAGTCGCCGGGCAGCCCTAAGAACCCGATCGGCGACGGCGTCGTCATCGGGTACGGCACCGTGGATGGGCGGCCCGTCGCGGCGTTCAGCCACGACCAGACGGTGGCGGGCGGCACCGTCGGCGAGATGTTCGGCCGCAAGGTGGCCAAGCTGTACGAGTTCGCAGCCACGACCGGCGTCCCGGTCGTGGGCATCAACGACTCGGGCGGCGCGCGGATCCAGGACGCTGTGACCTCGCTCGTGTGGTACGCGGAGCTGGGCCGCCGCCAGGACGGCCTGTGCGGCATGGTGCCGCAGATCTCGATGATCCTCGGCAAGTGCGTGGGCGGCGCCGTGTACGCGCCGGCGAACACCGACGTGCTGGTCGGCGTGGAGGACCAGTCGTACATGTTCGTCACCGGCCCCGAGGTGCTGCGGCCCGTGACGGGTGAGACCACGACTGCCGAGGAACTGGGTGGTGCCGTGCTGCAGGCCACCTGGGGCAATCTGCACCACGTGGCCAAGGACGAGAAGGCGGCGTTCGACTGGGTCAAGCGTTACCTGTCGTTCATGCCGACCACCGTCCACCAGCGCCCGCCGGTGATCAACCCGGGCCTCGAGCCGGAGATCACGGAGACCGACCTCGAACTCGAGTCGATCATCCCGGACAACGACAACGAGGGTTACGACATCCACGAAGTGATCCTGCGGATCTTCGACGATGGTGACTTCCTCGAGTTCGCCGAGCTGTGGGCGCAGAACCTGGTGTGCGGCTTCGCTCGGGTGAACGGCTCGCCGGTAGGCGTGGTCGCGAACCAGCCGATGTTCATGGCCGGGACGCTCGACACGCAGGCGTCCGAGAAGGCCACCCGCTTCGTGCGGATCTGCAACGCCTTCAACATCCCGCTGGTGTTCCTGGTCGACGTGCCGGGCTACCTGCCCGGCGTCGAGGAGGAGCGGATCGGCACGATCCGCCGGTCCGGGAAGTTCATCTATGCCTACGTCGAGGCGGCGGTCCCCAAGGTGACGATCGTGCTGCGCAAGGCGTACGGCGGTGCCTGGGCTGTGATGGGCAGCAAGCAGCTCGGTGCCGACTTCTCGTTCGCCTGGCCCACGGCCCGGCTCGCGGTGATGGGCGCCGAGGGTGCCGCGGCGATCATCAAGCGACGCGAGATCGAGGAGGCCGGTGAGAACGGGCCCGCGATTCGGAAGGCGTTCATCGACTTCTACAACCAGTTCATGGCGACGCCGTGGCTGGCGGCCGAACGTGGGTACATCGACGGCGTGATCGAGCCGCGCGACACCCGGCTGCTGATCCGCAAGTGCCTGGCCCAGCTGCAGGACAAGGAGCTGCAGCGCGCTCCCCGCCGTTCGTACTTGATGCCGATCTAGCTCGGTGCGTTCCAGCGCGGATTACGATCCAGCGATGACTGCCGTTTCCGTGCTACCAGCGGACTTCCCCGCCCTGCGCGGTACCGTCCTCACCGACCCCGATGTGACGGCGGCGTACGCCACCGACCACTGCTCGCCGGTCCTCGGCGGCGCGCCGCTGGCCGTGGTGGTCGCCGAGTGCACCGACGATGTGGCCGCCACCGCCACGTGGTGCTACGCCAACGACGTCGTGATGGTTCCGCGCGGGGGCGGCAGCGGTCTGGCCGGGGGCGCGAGCGCCATCGACGGCTGCGTGGTGATCTCGCTGGCGAAGATGGACGCGATCCGCGAGATGCACGTGGCTGACCAGTACGCGGTCGCCGAGGCCGGAGTCATCAACGCGGACCTCGACGCCGCGGCCCGCGAACACGGGCTGATGTACCCGCCGGACCCGTCGTCGTACCAGATCTGCACCATCGGCGGCAACGTCGCCACCAACGCGGGCGGGCTCCGGTGCGTGAAGTACGGCGTCACACGGGAGTACGTCCTCGGCCTCGAGGTCGTGCTGGCCGACGGCCGCGTGATCAACACCGGCCGGCGCACGGTCAAGGGCGTCACGGGCTACGACCTCACCCAATTGCTCTGCGGGAGTGAGGGAACGCTGGCCATCGTCACAGCGGTGACCGTCAAGCTCAAGCCCGCTCCGGCGCACCCGGCCACCACGGTGGCGGCGTCGTTCCCAGACGTGGTCGGTGCTGCGGACGCGGTGGCGGCGGTGGTCGCCTCGGGTGTCACTCCCGCGCTGATGGAGATGATGGACCGCCGCACACTCGAGGTGGTCGAGGACATGCGGCCGTTCGGGCTCGAGGACCAGACCCGCGCGATGCTGATCGGGCAGGCCTCGACGCCGGAGGACGCCGTGGTCCTGGAGCGCGAGTTCGACCGCGCCGGGGCGCATTACGTGGTCGTGTCCGACGACCCGGCCGAGGCCGACGAGTTGCTCGCCGTCCGCCGGGCGGCCTTCCCCGCGTATGAGCGCGCTGGGAACATCTTCTCGGAGGACGTGGGTGTGCCCCGGTCCAAGCTCCCGGAGATGTTCGCGCGGATCGAGAACATCGCGGCGAAGTACCACGTCGACATCCCCACCTGCGCGCATGCGGGAGACGGAAACCTGCACCCCACTCTGATCTACCCGCACGGCGTGACCGAGGTGCCGCAGGCGATCTGGGACGCCGCCGACGAGGTCTTCACCGCCGCCCTGGAATTGGGCGGCACACTGACCGGCGAGCACGGGGTCGGCGTGCTCAAGGCCCGATGGACGGGACTGGAGCTGGGCGAGGACGTGCTCGAGCTGCACCGCGCCATCAAGGCCGCGTGGGACCCGAAGAACCTCCTCAACCCTGGCCGGGCCTTCTAGCGGAAGGTGGTCGACCGCGCGATATCCGCCATGCGCACCGTCTCGTCCGTGGGCAACCCAGGCGAGCCGACGAAGGACAGGCGGAATTCGATATCGTTATGTTACTAATGGTGCTGGAGTGACAGATGAGGTACGATGACGTGCGCGGGAAGCATGTTCAGGTATGTGATCAAGATGACTGTGCGACCCACAACTTCCTTTGGAAAATCTAAACATTAACTGAGGCGTGCCTGTGTGGCACGCTGTGACGGCGCGCGCTGAGCGCCGGCAGATGCCCTGCTAGCTGCGACAACACCCGCGCAGAGGTACTTGCGGATCGGTCGGGCAGGTCTTATTCTCGGCTTAGGGTTTGTCAGGTTCGACGGCGTCGCATAGAGTCGTCACCGACACCTATGGCTGAGGTCACTCAGCGTCCTCGGTGGCGCGTGTGGTAGCGGTCCGGACTATTCCAGGTTCACGATATGCAAGCGGCCGCCCGCCGGGCGGACATTATCAGGAGGAGAGTCACGATGCGTCTGCGCTCGATGCGGCTCGGTAAGGGCTGGGGCAAACGCGTCGCGGCCGCCGCGGTTGCGGTCGCGATGATTCCGTCGCTCGCGGGGGTCACCGGTCAGCTCGGTGCCGCCAACGCCTGGGGCCCCGGCTCTGACAAGCACCCGCCGAAGGGCTTCAAGCAGGCCTTCGTGAACGGCGACGGTATGCCGAACGTCAAGGTCCGCAGCTGGGCCTCGACCACGACCCCGCCGAGCAAGGCGCCGACCGTCGTGTTCCTCGACGGCCTCCGGGCCACGTGGACCACCTCGGGCTGGGAGCAGCAGACCAACGTCGCGTTCCTGTCTCAGCACGGCGTGAACGTCGTGATGCCGGTCGGTGGCACCGCGAGCTGGTTCACCGACTGGCAGTCGCCCTCCAGCACCAACCACCAGCCGTACCGCTACACGTGGGGCACCTTCCTCAAGACCAGCCTGCCGGCGTACATCGGCAGCATCGGCCTCAACACCCACAACGTCTCGTTGGTCGGCCTTTCGATGGCGGGCTCCGCCGCGATGATCAACGCGCTCAACAGTGGTGGCTTCTATAAGCGTGCCGCGTCGCTGTCCGGCATGGACAACCTCAGCGCGCCCGGCATGCCGATCGCGGTGGGCATCGCTTCACTTGATGCCGGCGGCTACAACGCCGGTCTCGACATGTGGGGCGGCCCCTTCGACTCTCGATGGGCTCTCAACGATCCGACCGTCCAGGTCGCGCGGTTCCGCGGCATCCCGCTGTGGATCTCGGCCGGCAACGGTGTCTTCGGTAAGTACACCCCGCACCCCACCATCGTGGACGCGGTCACGGGAGTCCCGCTCGAGGTCCTGGCGTTGTCGCAGGCGCGGGCCTTCCAGTCGGCCGCGCAACGCGTCGGCCTGTCCAAGGTCGTGTACGACTTCCCGGCGGCCGGCACCCACACCTGGGGCTACTGGCAAGATCAGGTCTGGGCGATGCAGCGAGCCAATTGGTTCAACAAGTTCTGACACATCTCGATCGGCGGTCCCCCGCGATGAACCAGGGGACCGCCGATCGCGTTGTGAAGGTCGGTCACTCATCGTGTCCGTCCGTAGCCGAGTTTGTAACAGTTCGGCGGCATCGGATCGATAGACGAATCGATGCTTTCGGTCCAATCACCGAGTTCATGTGTTAATCATGTGAATAGTGTGACGAATGGTGTTAGAGTGACCAGTGTGTCACCGGTCGATCTTCTGTGGGGCATACCCGCACGGCCAAGACGAATAAGAGCGCGCACCCGAGAAGGTGGCGGAGGAAAGGTCAAATAGATGCGAGCGAACGACTGGGGTAAGCGAGCCGGGACCGCGGTCCTGGCTGCCGCCATGATTCCCGCCCTCGCCGGCGTCACCGGCGCCGTCGGGGCTGCCAACGCCTGGGGGCCGGGTTCGGCCAAGAACCCCCCGAAGGGCTTCAAGTCGCAGCGGATCGACGGCGCGGGTATGCCGCCGGTCCTGGTCCGTACGTGGGCTTCGACCACGACTCCGCCGAGCAAGGCCCCCACGGTCGTGTTCCTCGACGGCCTGCGCGCCACCTGGGACGTCTCGGGTTGGGAGCAGCAGACCAACGTCGCGTTCCTCTCGCAGCACGGCGTGAACGTCGTGATGCCGGTCGGCGGCACGTCCAGCTTCTACACCAACTGGCAGAACCCGACGCACAACCAGAACGGCACCTACCGCTACACCTGGGGCACGTGGCTGGCGACGAGCCTTCCGGCGTACATCAACAAGTTGGGCTTCTCGAACAACGTCTCGTTGGTCGGTATCTCGATGGGTGGCTCTGCGGCCCTGATCAACGCCGTCGAGAACCGTAACTTCTACCGGCGCGCGGCGTCGCTCTCGGGCTTCCTGAACCTGTCGTCGCCCGGCATGCCGATCGCCGTCGGCATCGCGCAGGAGGATTCGGGCGGCTACAGCGCTCTCGACATGTGGGGCGGCCCGCTCGACTCCCGGTGGGCGCTGAACGACCCGACCGTGCAGGTGAACAAGTTCGCGGGGATGCCGCTGTGGATCTCGGCCGGTAGCGGTCAGCCGGGCAAGTACACCCCCAACCCGTCGGCTGCCGACATCATCCAGGGCGTTCCGCTCGAGATGCTCTCGAAGTCGCAGACCGAGGCGTTCCAGTCCGCCGCGCAGAAGGCCGGACTCACCGACATCCACTTCGACTTCCCGCCGCAGGGCACCCATACCTGGGGCTACTGGCAGGACCAGGTCTGGCAGATGCAGCGGACCGGCTGGTTCGGCTGATCCAGCTCGCAGCATCAGACATCCCGGGGCCCCGGCGCGATCCGCGCCGGGGCCCCGGGCCTGTTGTGCAGCGGTGCGGTTCGTGGACCGGCACCAGCCGACCCGATGCGCCGGCCCGCCGTGTGCGCCCGTAGATTTGATGTGCTTGTGTATCCGCGAGACCGAAGGTTCTTCAGATGACACCCCCCAACGCAATCCAGACCGACGAGCCGTTGGGCTTTCGCATCGACCCGGTGCTGGCGCGGAGCTGGCTCCTGGTGAACGGTGCGCAGGCGGACCGGTTCGACGCCGCAGCGCGATCCCGCGCGGACATCGTGGTGCTGGACATCGAGGACGCGGTCGCACCCAAGGACAAGCTTGCCGCGCGCGCCAACGTGGTGCGCTGGCTGAACGCGGAGAACGACGGCAAGCCCAACGACGGCTGGGTTCGCGTCAACGGTTTCGGTACGCAGTGGTGGGCCGACGACCTCGAGGCGCTGCGTTCGGTCAAGCACCTGGGCGGCGTCATGCTCGCGATGGTCGAGTCCATGGATCACGTCACAGAGACGGCTAAACGGCTGCCGGACACCCTCATCGTCGCGCTCGTCGAGACCGCGCGGGGGCTGGAACGGATCAGTGAGATCGCCTCGGCGAAGGGGACGTTCCGGCTCGCCTTCGGCATCGGCGACTTCCGGCGCGACACCGGCTTCGGCGACAACCCCGCCACCCTGGCCTATGCCCGCTCCCGGTTCACCATCGCGGCCAAGGCGGCCCACCTGCCGAGCGCGATCGACGGACCCACCGTGGGTTCCACAGCGCTGCTGCTATCGGAGGCCACCGCCGTATCGGCCGAGTTCGGCATGACCGGCAAGATCTGCCTCACGCCGGACCAGTGTCACCCGGTCAATGAGGGGCTCAGCCCGTCGCAGGACGAGATCGCCTGGGCCCGGGAGTTCTTCTCGGAATTCGAGCGCGACGGCGGTGAGATCCGCAACGGTTCCGACCTGCCGCGGATCGCTCGGGCGACCAAGATCCTGGATCTGGCGCGCGCGTACGGCATCACCGTGACGGACGGGTACGACGAGGGGGCGGGTCACGCCCCCGCGCCGTCCGACACGTTCCACTACTGACCCCGGCCCAGTACTGACCCCGGCCCACTGCTGACCTCGGCGATCAGGCCTGACGCAGCGCCTCGATCTCGAGCGTGAGGGTGATCTTGTCACCCACCACCTTGTCGCCGGTCTCGAGCGGGACGTCGATGGTGATGCCGAAGTCCTGGCGGGTGATCACGGTGGTCGCCTCGAAGCCGATCACCTCGCCGTAACCCATACCGTCGTTGCGGCCGAGGTACTCGAGGGCGAAGTCGACGCTCTTGGTGACGCCGCGCAGCGTCAGGTCGCCGGTCAGGACGAAGTCGGAGCCCTTCGGGGTGAGGCTGGTGGAGACGAACGTCGCCGTGGGGTAGTCCTCCGAGTCGAAGAAGTCGGCGCTGCGGATGTGCGCATCGCGCTGTTTGTTGTTGGTGCTGACGGATGTCACGTCGACCTCCGCCTGCACGCTGGCGGCCCCACCCTCGCCGATCACGATGGTGCCGGAGAACGTGCCGAACGTGCCGCGCACCTTGCTCACCATGAGGTGGCGCACCGAGAAGTTGACGGACGAGTGGGCGGGATCGACGTTCCAGGTGGACGGTTCGAGAGTGATGCTCATGGTGCGCTCCTGAGTATTCGATGGAACTGAAAGAATTTGTTGGAATAAGCCGACCTCCACTGTAACCGGACCGCGGTCCGAGTGGTGTCGATCCGCTGAACTCCTCCCGAACGACAACCGAACGACAACCGAACTGCACGGCCTTCGGCGTCCGGTTCTATGCCTGTTGCAGGGCTGCCTCTGCGGCCGATCGAGCCGCCCGTGGACCCGCGGTGGCGAGCGCCGCGGAGGCGGCGGCGCGGCACTGCGCGGTGGTGACGGTGGCCACGCGAGCGCCCACCGCCGACGCGGCCGTCGGTGCGCAGGACAGCGACGTCACCCCCAATCCGACGAGTACGCACGCCAGGAGCGGGTCCGCGGCGGCCTCGCCACACACGCCCACCGGCTTCCCGGCCGCGGCGCCTGCGTCGCCGACCAGCTTGATCAGGCGCAACACGGCCGGTTGCCAGGGGTCGGTCAATGCCGCCAGCTCGGAGCTCATCCGGTCGGCGGCCATCGTGTACTGGGTCAGGTCGTTGGTGCCGATCGACACGAAATCCACTTCTGCGAGTACGGCGTCGGCAAGCAGTGCCGCGGCCGGGACCTCGATCATCACTCCTGGAATCAGCGCACGCTCGCGGCACAATGCGGCGAAGTCGTGGGCTTCGGCGGCGGTCGCGATCATCGGCGCCATCACCCACGGATGGCCGCCGGCCGCGGCGATCGCGTCCAGCTGCCGCGTCAGGATCGCCGGGTCGTTCTGTGCGATGCGCACCCCGCGCACGCCGAGCGCGGGGTTCGCCTCGTCGGGATGGTCGACGAACTTCAGCGGCTTGTCCGACCCGGCGTCCAATGTCCGGATCACCACTTTCCGGCCGGGGAACGCGTCGATGACGGCGCGGTACATCTCGGTCTGCTCTGCGGGTGTGGGCTCGTCGGCGCGATCGAGGAACGCCAGCTCGGTCCGGAACAATCCGATGCCCTCCACGGGGCGCTCGGCCGCCGACTGCGCCGAGGTGCCGTCCTGGACGTTGGCCAGCACGGCCACCGGTATCCCGTCTGCGGTACGGCCGGGGCCGTGCCACTCCGCGATCGACGCGGCCGCGCGGGTGGCCTCCTCGACCCGGGCGGCCGCGACCGTCGGATCGGGATCGACCGTGAGGGTCCCGGCCGTTCCGTCGATCAGCACGGGGGTGCCGGCCGCCACCGTCCCGAGGTCGCCGACGGCCACCACACAGGGGATCCCGAGCTGGCGGGCGATGATCGCGGTGTGGCTGGTCGGGCCGCCGAGCCGGGTGGCGATGCCGAGGATGAACGCGGGGTCGAGACCAGCGGTGTCGGCGGGGGCCAGGTCGTCCGCGAGCAGGATCACCGGGGTCTCGGGGTGTGGTACGCCCGGCTCGGGCCGGCCGGAGAGTTCCGCGAGCACCCGGTCGCGGACATCGCGGAGGTCGGTGACGCGCTCGGCCATGAGGCCGCCCAGCTTGGTGAACATGTCCGCGAACTGCTCGGTGGCGGCCGCAACCGAGTTGGCGGCCGGCATCCCCGCTCGGATCCGCTTGTCCGC